>CAYGOU010000004.1:0-31711 GCA_964351455.1 uncultured Porphyromonadaceae bacterium | reverse complement strand
GTTCAGTCATTCCCGATTATCAATGGCTTTCCGACCGGTTCAGGGTGCTAGCAGAGAACCTCAGAAGCATTGAGGATCACGCAAACCCCATTGAGCGACCCGATCATTGGGGAGGCTATTTATTTGTACCGGATTACGTTGAATTCTGGCAGGGGGGGATGCACCGTCTTCATCACAGAATTGCCTGTGCAAGAAACGGCAACCATTGGGAAAAGGTCAGACTGGCTCCATAGCCATTTTCCATTGTACAGTGTCGTTTCTGGATTTTGGAAAATAAAACTCAACAATCTCTCATAACTATCACCTTGCTGTTCAGGTTTTTATTTTCAAAAAGACCGGTTTGGCATATATTTGGAATTGTCACGTACCTCAAATATCAGCAACAATGAAAAGTAGATTTCTAATTCCATTGCTCGCTTTGGCCGTGATAGCCGGAGCATGTAACAAGGATTTGCCAGCCGAAAAAAAAGGGAGGATGAAGGATCTGGTGGTTCATTCTGATTTTGAATGGAATACCAGTACCACCATTGAGGTTAGCATCAAGGGGATCCCGTCTGACCGCGATTTTTTTGCTACCCTTTATCTGAAGGATGTTAGCGGAAATGTTTTTCTTAAGTCAAATCACTCTATGCGGGATGATCTGAATCAAAAGGTTACCGTTCCGGTCACAGTGGATGAACTGGTACTCGAATATGGTCACCGACGATTGACATCCAGCATTGCGAATGGCAAAGTCTCATTCACCTTCATACAGAAGGATAATGCCAACGATTATTCAGATAATTAACCTCAAGTAGCTTAATATGAAAACTCTTAGGATAAACGCTTTATCCCGGAAATCATTAGTGTTGTTACTGATGGTAATGACCAGTTTTGGGTTTGTCCGGGCACAGGTTTCGAACGATTTTGAGTCGGGGAACCGTGAAATTGACAAGAATAACTGCTGGCAATTCATTTCAACCAGCATCAGCACTTCGGATAAGATCAGCGGCAGTTTCAGCATGCGGTCAGGACCGCTGTCCGGCGGACTTCATTCACTGATTACCCCATGGATCGGATTCTCAGGTTCAGCAACCATCTCATTCAAGCACAAGATGAATCTGAGCAATGGCACCACCCGGGTGCTGAATGTGTATCTGATTCGGGGAAACGAAGAGATCGTTTCAACCATTTTCACCTACAATTATGTTGCTCCGTTTAATACGCTGAAAGAAGAAACCCTTGACCTCGATGTTACCGGTGACTACAGGATCATGTGGGAATGGGCCGGCTCAGGCGGAACCTCAAGGGCGGTAATGGACGATGTGATGATCAACCCGGGTGAATACCGTTCAGATCCAACCACCAATCCTGGTTGGGGTGATTGCTCACTCATTTCGAACGAGCCTGATACCGACGGCGATGGTGTCATCGATGCTGAAGATGATTATCCTGAAGACCCGTACCGTGCCTACGACAATGTTTTTCCTGAAGAGGGCTGGGGTACTGTAGCCTTTGAAGATCTCTGGCCTGCCACAGGCGACTATGATTTTAATGACCTGGTTGTTGATTTCAAACTGGCAGCGGTTACAAATGCCGAAAACTACGTGACTGAATTCAAGGGGATATTCAGAACCAGGGCCATTGGGGCCAGCTTTCACAATGCTTTTGGTTTTCAACTTGGCAAGGTTCCTGCAGCCTCGGTGCTTAAGGTGACCAATTCATTTGGTGGAGCTTATGCCAACCGGTATTTCAGATTCAATGAAAATGGAGTGGAGGCTGAGCAGGATGAAGCTGTAATCATCGTTTTTGATGATGCCTTCAGGGTGCTGCCTCATCCTGGTGATGGGCAAATCGGGGTAAATACCTCGCCGAAAGGCATCTACGTTGAGCCTTTCGAAATAGAGGTCATCATTAGTATGCTTGATAAGGGTAAGCCTGCTGAAGGTTTTGAACCTATTAATCTGTATGACTATGCGGCTGAATATGTGAACATGTTCATGGTTGTTAAAGCAAATGAAGGCAGGGGTCGTGAGGTTCATCTGCCTGGTTATCCTCCTACCATGCTTGCCGATTCAAAACTCTTCGGCACGCTTGATGATGACACCAGACCGGAAGCACAGCGGTTTTACGTGAGCACAAACAATTATCCATGGGGAATGTTGTTTGTCAGCCAGTATGATTATCCTATTGAGAAAGTTGACATAGTAAAGGCTTACAATCATTTTGCTGCCTGGGCCGAATCGGGGGGTGAAAAGTATCCCGACTGGTTTATTGACAAGCCAGGGTACCGAAATCCGGAGCTGATATATAAGAAATAATCAGAGATCCTTCACCTCCAGCTGGTTCAGGAATGCTTCACCGTTGGTGATCTTGGTAGCTAGATGCGAGAGCCGGTTCTCCTTTCAAGTGACCGCGCCGAAGTTGGCAGGGAACTGGTTAATTATTACAGCGGCCTGTTTATGAATGATCCGGCTTTAGACGAGATTCGGTCGTTTTATCCCATTCATGAAATGACCCTGAAGAGCCATGAACACACACACCTGGTGGCCTGGCTGGTAATGAAACCGGGGCGGAAAAATTAAGTTAATCCGGTATCAAACACAACGCAAATCATCAGACCCGGGCAAGATCTCCGGTCAAAGTGGCACTTGTGCACCCTGTCACAGTAACCCTGACGAGATCGCCCGGGCTGTGGTCTTCCTTCGGAAAGACCACGGTTTTACCCTGTGGGGTCTTGCCGAACAGTCTCATATCAGATTTCTTCGAGCTTCCTTCGGCGAGTACCTCAAAGGTTTTTCCCAGGTCGGACTGGTTGCTTTCGAGGCTGATCCGGTTCTGTAGCTTGATGATCTCCTGAAGCCGCCTTGCTTTCTCCACTTCCGGAACGTCGTCTTTGAGATGCTCTGCAGCATAGGTTCCGGGTCGTTCTGAATATTTAAACATAAAGGCTCCATCAAACCGTACCTCCTGCATGAGGCTGAGGGATGCCTGATGGTCATCTTCGGTTTCTCCCGGGAAACCGCAAAAAATGTCTGTGGTTATGCCGCAACCCGGTAGGATTTCCCTGATTGCCCTGATCCGGTCGAGATAGGTTTCGCGGTTGTATTTCCGGTTCATCCTTTTCAACACTTCAGAACTGCCAGATTGCACCGGAAGATGAATGTGCCTGCAAATATTCAGGTGCCGTGACATAACCTTCAGGGTCTCATCCGACATATCTTTCGGATGCGAAGTGGTAAAACGGATCCTGAGTGCAGGTGCAGACAGGGCAACCATTTCAAGCAAATCCGCAAACCCGGTTTCGCTTTTCACTTTGGCTTCAGGATCTGTCCGACTGTTCAACCAATGGTAAGAATTGACATTCTGACCCAGCAGGGTGACTTCACGATATCCCCGTTCATGGAGATCCTTTACTTCGTTCAGGATGTCAAGGGGATCGCGGCTTCGTTCACGACCCCTGGTGAAGGGAACAATGCAATAGGTGCAAAAGTTGTTGCAACCCCTGGTGATCGAAACAAATCCGGAGATCCCGTTGCTTTCAAGGCGCGTTGGACAAATGCCTGCGTAGGTTTCGTCCTTGCTGAGGTCAACATCCATTGCTTCACCGCTTTGCAGGGAGGTGGTGATCAGTTCCGGCAGCCTGCGGTAGGAGTCTGGTCCTGCCACCAGATTCACCCCGTGTTCCCTGATTAGGGTTTCCTGAACCCTTTCAGCCATACATCCGATCACCCCGATCTGGAGGGTCGGCTTTTTCTTTCTGACCTGTTTGAACACCCCCAGTCTTCCATAAATCCGGGTTTCGGCATTCTCCCTCACCGAACAGGTGTTTACCAGAATAAGATCGGCCTCCTGCATTTCACGGGTGACCTCGAATCCCCCTCCCTCAAGGATGGATGCAACCATCTCGCTGTCGGCCACATTCATCTGGCATCCATAGGTTTCGATATATACCTTCGGCATGATTATCAGTCTTTTAAGAGTCGCCAAAGATAAGTGATATTTTTTTACCTTTGCCATCGCAAACCGGAAGCCCCGAACATGAAAATCCGCTTCATTCTGATTCTGTTCTCAGCCCTTCTTGTTAATTGCCAGGCGTGGTCGCAAGAGATTAACATGGCTGAGGGAAGGGGCGCGGACAGCCTGCAGGGTCATTTTCTGGGCAGGCTTGAGCGGGGAGCCTTTACAGATGATTTGACGGTTACTCAGGATGGACAGATTACCAACATCCTGAGAAAAATTTACGATTTCAACAAAAACCAGCAGGTGCCGGGATACCGCCTTCTGATTTATCGCGGTCAGGACAGGAACCGGGCATTTGAGGTTCAGGCCGATTTTGTGGTTTCATTCGGGGATTTAGGGATCCCGGTTGTGGTCAAGTACCAGGAGCCCGATTTTTACACCCTGATCGGAGCTTTCCGCACCCGTGAGGATGTGTTCAGACTCCGCAAGCTGGTGCAGCTGAGGTATCCAAGCGCATATACCGTTCCAGATAAGCTCAGGATCACAGAATTTGAATGATTATGGGAGAGCGTATTAAACATGAGTGTGGCATTGCACTGATCCGGCTCCTGAAACCCCTCTCTTATTATCAATCCCACTACGGTACCTGGAGATACGGCCTCAACAAGCTTTATCTCCTGATGGAAAAACAGCACAACCGTGGCCAGGACGGTGCCGGAGTGGCCAACATAAAGCTTAATCTTGAGCCGGGGCTGCCCTATGTTTTCAGACACCGCTCCAATCATCGTGAACCGATCCTGAAGGTTTTCGAGCAGATCCATGCTGATATGGCCTCTGTGATGAACGGATGTGAGCAGGAGATCACTGATACTGAGCGTGTTTATCATGATCTTCCTTTTACCGGAGAGGTGTATCTCGGACACCTTCGATATGGTACCTATGGTAAAAACAGTCTTCAAACGGTTCATCCCGTTCTTCGGGCAAACAACTGGAAGTCGCGCAGTCTCGTGCTTGCCGGCAACTTTAACCTTACCAATGTGGATGAGCAGTACCAGTCTCTGCTGCGGATCGGACAGCACCCCATCGATTATTCTGATACCGTAACCATTCTTGAAAGGGTTGGGCATTTTCTGGATGAGGAGGTTGAGAATCTTTACCGGGATCTCAGGGAAAAAGGGCACAGCAAAGCTGAAATCACCGGCCTGATATCAGGCAAGCTTAATCTTCAGAGGGTCTTGTCTCAGGCTTCGAAAAAATGGGACGGAGGCTATGTAATCGCCGGCATGGTTGGCCAGGGGGATGCTTTTGTCATGAGGGATCCCAACGGAATTCGCCCTGCTTTCTGGTACCAGGACGATGAGGTGGTGGTTGCGGCTTCAGAACGTCCGGTCATCCAGACGGTTTTTAACGTGTCAGCCAGTCAGGTCAGGGAGCTTGATCCGGGTTATTCTCTCATCATCAGCAGAGCAGGACAAACATCGCTGAAGGAGGTCAGGGAACCTGGCGAGAAACGCTCCTGTTCGTTTGAACGAATCTATTTTTCAAGAGGATCAGACGAGGATATTTACCGCGAGCGCAAAACCCTGGGGCGTCAACTGGTGCCTCACATACTTCGGGAAATTAACTATGACCTGGAGAACACCGTGTTTTCGTATATCCCCAACACTGCCGAGTCGGCCTTTTACGGTCTGGTTGAAGGATTGGAGGATTATCTGGCTGAGGTCAAGAAACAGAAGATTCTGGCCGGACTTACAGACGAGGAACTTGATCATCTGCTCAGAATCCGGCCCAGGGTAGAGAAGATAGCCATAAAGGATGTCAAGCTGAGGACCTTTATTACTCAGGATAAAGACCGCGACGATCTGGTTGAACATGTGTATGACATTACCTATGGTACCATCCGGAAAGGGGTTGACAGCCTGGTTATCATTGACGACAGTATTGTAAGGGGAACCACCCTTCGAAAGAGCATCATCAGGATCCTTGACCGCCTTCAGCCCAGGCGCATCCTGGTTGTATCCTCATCTCCACAAATCCGCTATCCCGATTGCTATGGTATAGATATGGCCCGGCTTTCTGATTTTGTAGCTTTCAGGGCAGCCATACAATTACTGAGGGAAAGGGGTATGGAGGAGCATTTGCAGGAGGTATACCAGTGTTGCCTGCGCGACCGCAATCTTCCCAAAGAGGAGATCCCGAACCATGTTTTGAGGATTTATATACCCCTGACCGATTTGGAGATCTCAGAACGGATCGCTGTGATGATGAAATCTCCGGGGGTGGGAGCTGAAATCGCGATTCTTTACCAGACGGTAGATGACCTTCATAAGGCCTGTCCTGGTCACACGGGTGATTGGTATTTTACCGGACTCTATCCCACGCCCGGCGGCAATAAGGTTGCCAACAACTCATTTATTAATTTCATGGAGAACCGGAACGACCGGGCCTACTGATCTTCGCCGGGCTCCTTTTCTTCGGCCTTTCTCCTTCTGGCCAGGGCCAATCCTTCGCGAAACAGCTGTGGGTAGCGTATGCGCATGTGCCTCAGCTTCAGCGGTCTGATCCTCAGGTTGTCGCGAATATATGACACCAGGTGACGGTGCATCTTCGGAATGTATATATCGGATATGGTGATCAGGATACCGGTTTCCTCAACATCCCCGAACTCGTCATTGATGGCGGTTCCGAAGGTCTTCATCGTCGGTGACAGGCTCATGTATGAATTGATCAGCGGAGGAATCCGGAGCCCCAGGGATCGGATCTCTTTTGAAAGGATCTTGTAATCTTCTTCGTATGATCCGCCTTTGAAGATCGGATCAAAATGGCCAAGTTGGTCAGGTTGTAGCAGCGGGTGGATGGGTGAGACCAGCTTATCGGGATCAGGGAAGTATTTGTTGAGGAAAAATAGAATCATGTTTCGACCTTCAGGGTCGTAATCGGTATACATGGTCACCTTACCGAAGTAGTATCTTGCATGGGAGTATTCAAGGCACAGGGCTCCCAGTCCATCCCACAGGTTGTCAAGGGCATACATTCCCTTACGGATCAGCCGGGTCGACTGGTACATAGGCTGTACGAAAGATCTGCCCAGTTCAATGGTGTAAGGAAGGTAGTCTTTGATGAAGCGGTCGGAGAATTTGAAGAGGTGGGTGGTTGCCAGATACTGCAGGGATTCATTGCCGCAATTCAGGCCATTACAGACAAAAAAACGGTAACCACCAAGGATCTCCCTTTCTTTGGGGTCCCAAACGATCAACTGCTTGTAGGGTTTCTCTGAGGTGTCGTAACTGTCGATGTCGACCGGCTCTCCGGTACCTCCACCAGCCTCTCTGAAAGAGATTTCGCGAAGCCTTCCCACCTCGGTCATCAACGTGGGACTTTCAAGGGCGTCAAATACAAAGATTTGGTTATGCCCGTAATTGGTGTCTCTCAGGTACCGCCCTGGGGTCAGTTCCGCTTCGATTTCCCGAATGTGGGGTCTCCTGGCAATCGGTTGCATGGGCTGAAATTAAGAATTTTTGTCCAGGCTGTATACCCTATTCCTTACTTCCATGGTCCATTTTTCGGCAGAACCCGAGTTATGAAATGTTTGCCAGGGGATCGGATCTCCAAAGGTCAGGGTAAGCCTCCTATTTTTCTGCTTGATCATTTCGTCAGGAAGATACAGCATTTCAATGTTATACCGAATCCCAAGAAATTTCCTAAGGTTTGCCAGCCTGTAAAAGAAGCCCGAAACCCTGCCGGTGAAGTGAAAGGGTACCACGTCGCGCTGGTACTGAACGGCCTTCTTGATGAACGTTGATTTCCATTCGGTATCCTGTATCTTGCCCTTAATTCTGCGGCTTACCAATCCCGATGGGAAAAAAATAACAGGAGTATCGCCTTCAAAAATCTCCTGCATCTCTGCAACATAAGCCTTGGAGTTTCCTCCATGCTTGTTCACGCCGATGAATATGTCCCGCATCGGACTGACATTCATCAGCAGATCGTTTGAAACCGAGCGGATCGAAGGGTAAATTGAAGGGGAGATGGTCTTGATCAGACAGAGGCCGTCAAGCCCCCCAAGGGGATGGTTGCCCGCAAAGAATATCCGGCTTTGGCGAGGTACCTTGTCAAGGTTTCTGACCTCCAGGTCAATTTCCATGTAATCAACCGCCCGGTTAACGAAATCAAGTCCCTCTATCCCCTGGTTGCGGATCAGAAAATCGTTGATCTCATCCTGATGAACGATTCTTTTCAGGTAGCGGATAAAAAAGCCCGGAATCCTTTTTAGCAGCCTGGCGTCCTTTGAGGCAAAGGCCTTTTCAACATCCACCAGCTGCAACTGAGCCGGATCCTTCTCTTCACTCATGCCATACTTTTTTGATTACGCTCAAAGGTAAAAGATTCATGCGACTGATCAAAAAGTTATCAACAATGGGCCTTTTTTGTGGGAGAAAATGGGAGGAAGTGGCATTATGTGTTTATTTTTACCAAAAAGCCAGGGTAAATGTCAAAGTTCAAGGGCGACCATTATTGCAGGGTGGATGCCAAGGGGCGTTTCCTCTTTCCGGCGCGGCTCAAGAAACAGATGCCGGCCGGTTCGGGAGAGGTCTTTGTGGGCAAGCTCAATACCTTTGAAAAGAGCCTGATCCTCTACCCTGAAAGCGTTTGGAACCGCCTGGTCGAACGCACCCTGAGAAGGCTGAACCCCTACAATGAAAAGCACGATCGCTTCCGGCGCGACTTTTTCCGCGATGTTCTGGAGATGGAGTTTGACAGTGCCGGCAGAATGCTTATTCCCAAAAGGTTTCTTGACATTCTGGAGGTAGGACCAGGGAATGGCGAAGAGGTTGTGCTGGCAGGTCAGGGCAACCTGATCGAACTCCTTTCGAAGGATCGCTATCTAGGCTCACAGGTGTCGGCTGATGAAAGGAAGGTCCTGGCCGGAGAGGTAATGCCAGATTTTACGTGGGACGATGAATCCGCATGAGGTCAGAGAGATACCACATACCTGTTTTGCTCGAAGAGAGCCTGGCAGGACTCAATATCCGGCCTGACGGGATCTATGTCGACCTGACCTTTGGTGGTGGCGGGCATTCCCGTGAAATTCTCAAGAGGATAGACAAGGGTGTCTTGATCGGCTTTGATCAGGATCCAGACGCCGGGAAGAATGCCATAGTTGATCCGAGGTTCCACTTTGTAAGGCACAACTACAGATATTTTACCAACCATTTGGAGTACATGGGAATTGATCGCGTTGACGGAATACTGGCTGACCTCGGGGTCTCTTCTTTCCAACTTGACCGGCCTGAAAAGGGCTTTTCATACCGGCAGGATGCTCCCCTGGATATGAGAATGAACCCGGATATGCCACGCTCGGCTGCTGATCTGATCGCATCCCTTGATGAGGAAGCCCTGGCACGACTTCTCAAAAACTTCGGAGAACTTCCCAACGCCCGGATACTGGCCCGGCGACTGGCTGTCCATCAGAAAATCAATCCCATAAAAACAACAGGTGAACTCACTGAGGCAGTGGCTGGAGTTATTCCTGTGCAGAAAAGGAACAAAATACTATCCCAGGTTTTCCAGGCTTTCAGAATTGCCGTCAACCAGGAGATTGAAAGCCTGAGGGAAATGCTGCAGCAGGTTCCCGGGATGCTACGCGAGGGGGGCCGGGTGGCTATCATCAGCTACCACTCACTCGAGGACCGGCTGGTGAAAAACTTTATCCGTTCGGGGGATTTCACCGGACAGACTGTCAGTGATCTCTATGGTCAGGTGAGAGTGCCCCTGGTGGCCGTCAACCGGCAGTCGATAACGCCAGGCGATGAAGAATTGGTGCTAAATCCGCGGGCCAGGAGCGCCCGCCTCAGAATAGCAGAAAGATCAGCATGGTAAAACTGAAAAAAAGAAAAAAGGGCTTCACCGGAAAGGAATTTGTTAGTCCTAAGCAAGAATTGCGGGAGGCCTCAAAATTTACCCTGAAGGACCTCCTTGGAGGATCGCTGCTTTCGCGTGAGGTAGTGGTTCGCCAGGCCCCATTTGCTCTTTTCCTTTTTGCCATGTTGCTTTTCTACATCGGAAACCAATACCGGGGAAGCAAGGTCATGCGTGAAACCATGGCCCTTGAAGAGCGGGTGAGAGAACTCAAGACAAGGACCGTTTCAGTCTCTTTCAAGCGTCAGGAGATCAGTCGTCAGAGTGAGATCATCAAGCTGGTCAGATCACAGGGCATGACCCTCGAAGAGGCACTCATACCACCCTTCAAAATCATTATTGACAGCAAATAGGGCATGGAGACAAAAAGAGTTATCCTTACAAGAGTCGGTTTTGCCTACCTGGCATTTGCCCTGGTAGCGCTTGCCATTCTTGGCCAGGTGCTTTACCTTCAGCTGGTTAAGGGAGATGAACTCCGTGCAGAGGCCGAAAATGTCAGCCAGAGACAGCGCGCTGTTCCCGCCAGCAGGGGAGATATTCTTGCCAGCGACGAGAGTCCCCTGGCCAGCTCACTGACCCACTTCCATATTGCCATGGATCCCAACAGTTCCGGACTGTCAGATTCGATTTTCAGGGCAGATGTTGAAAAACTTGCAGCGGGATTGTCCAGGATATTTCCAGAAAAATCGGCCAGGCAGTTCAGCCAGATCATCCGGAACGCCAGGGCTGAAGGAAAGCAATACCTGATGCTCCGGAGGGATGCTTCATTCGATGAGGCGGAGGCGGTCAAACAGCTTCCCGTTTTCATTCTGGGCAGGTATAAGGGTGGACTGATCCTCGAAACAGTGACCCGAAGAGAGAAGCCCTACAACATGATGGCGAGTCGTACCATCGGTAATCTCAATGAAGGAGAAACAGGAAACGTCGTGGGTATCGAAGGGGCCTTTGATCATCACCTCCGTGGACGCGACGGATTCCGGTACGAATATCGCATCGGGGGAGGAACCTGGATGCCACTTAATCTTGAGAATGAGCTCGACCCACAGGATGGCAGGGATGTGGTCACAACCATCGATGTAAGGTATCAGGATGTGGCGCAACAGGCTCTTCTTGACCTGCTTAGTTATCATCAGGCGCATCATGGGTGTGTGGTGCTGATGAGGGTCAAGACCGGTGAGGTGCTGGCCATTGCAAACCTTGGCAGAGGCAGTGACGGCAATTATTATGAAGATTACAATTACGCCATAGGGGAAAGGGTTGAACCCGGATCAACCTTTAAACTGCCCGCCATAATGGCGGCTCTCGAGGATGGATATGTCACTCCGGATGATACTGTCAATACCTTCAGGGGGTCCTATCCTTTCTATAATCACAGGGTTACCGACTCCCACCAGGGCGGTTACGGGATGCTGACCATCCGGGAGGTGATTGAAAAATCCTCCAACATCGGAATGGCAAGAATCATCGACCGTTATTACCGCTCAAATCCCCAGCACTTCATCGACCGTCTTTATGCAATGGGTCTTAACAAACCCCTGGGTTTAGAGATAGTTGGAGAACCTGCTCCCCTGATAAAAAGTCCCGCTGACAAGGACTGGTGGGGGACAACCCTCCCCTGGATGGCTCATGGGTATGAACTTGAAATGACTCCCCTTCAGATACTGGCATTTTATAATGCCATTGCGAATGAGGGAACGCTTGTGAAGCCCCGCTTTATCAAGGCCATCAGGGAACATAGCCAGGTGAGCCTTGAAATCAAAACCGAGGTAATAAAAACTTCAATAGCAAGCAGAAAGACCATCCAGCAGGCTCATGAGATGTTGGTCGGTGTGGTTCAGAACGGCACTGCCACCAACCTACAGCCAAAGTATTACCGCATAGCCGGAAAAACCGGAACTGCCGTGGTTGCCCAGGGTGATCGGGGTTACCGTGCCGAAGGCGGGAAGAAGGAATACAGGGCCTCGTTCGTGGGATACTTTCCTGCAGATCATCCTGAGTACTCCTGCATTGTGGTTATCTCAAGGCCCAATATGGGTGAATATTACGGAAACCGGGTGGCAGGATCAGTCTTCCTGGCCATCGCCGATAAGGTGTATGCCAATAACATCGCCCTGCATCCTGAATTAAGCAGGGCCGATAGCCTTGATCCAAATCTGCTTCCTCCCGTCAGACCTGGATTTGGAAGTGAAATTTCATCCCTGCTGAAACAACTGAATATTCCTCTTTCAACCCAGCCAGAACCCGGAAAGCTTTACCTGTTTATGCCCGATCGGGGCAGAATGCAGCCCGAACCCCTGGGCGGATTCACTTCGGTGCTCCCAGACCTCACGGGACTCGGACTCAAAGAGGTGCTGCCGGAACTTGAGAACCTTGGAATCCCGGTAGACATCCGCGGATATGGGCGCATCTTAAGCCAGGATCCCGTTGCCGGAACCTCGCTCGATTCAGTCAGTCGTGTTACCCTAGAACTTACCACCTATGAAAAAGTTGAGGGAACTGACCGCTGAAATAGAGATCCTTCAATGGATCGGGGACATGGATATGATCCCAACAGGAATCTTCCTCGATTCACGGGGGGTTTCTGAAGGAGCCCTGTTTGCAGCCATCAGAGGAACCCGTGCAGACGGAAAAGAGTTTATACAGGATGCCGTTAAAAACGGCGCCAGGGCCATCATTTGCGAAGAGAGACCGACAAACCCCTTCCCCGGCATTACCTATGTGGTTACAGCAAATGCTTCGGCCGCACTGGGCCTGGTAGCCAGTTCATGGTACGAACACCCCTCCCGCCGAATGAAAGTGATAGGGATCACCGGTACCAATGGCAAAACCACCATAGCCACTTTACTCTACCAGTTGTTTGAGGCACTTGGTTACCCCTCAGGGTTGCTATCGACCATCAGGATTAGCGTGCATGGCGACGATGAGCCGGCAACCCACACCACTCCTGATGCCCTGTCGATTCAACGTCATCTTGCGAGAATGGTGGAAGCCGGATGCACCCATGCCTTCATGGAGGTGTCATCCCATGCCCTGCATCAGAATCGGGTCAGCGGTGTCAGCTTTGCCGGAGCAGTCTTTTCCAACCTGACACGCGACCATCTCGACTATCATCCAACCTTTGCCCAATACCTGCAGGCTAAGAAGAGTCTCTTTGACGCCCTGGGCAAGAATGGATTTGCCCTTATCAATCTTGACGATAAAAACGGCAGGGTAATGGTACAAAATTGCCGGTCGAAGATCTCAACCTACTCGATCAGGACTGCTGCCGGTTTTCATGCCAGAATAGTTGAGCAGCATGTCGATGGCATGCAGATCAACCTTGAAGGACAAGAATTATGGGTTCGTTTTACTGGCGCCTTTAACGCATCAAACCTACTTGCGGTTTATGGAGCAGCAATGCTTCTGAGTCAAAAAAGCGAGGAGGTGATCCCCCTCTTGAGTAGCCTCTTACCGGTGGAGGGCAGACTCGAAACGATACCGTTGGGAAACCGGATCACAGGCGTGGTAGATTATGCCCATACCCCGGACGCTCTTGAAAATGTGCTCTCTACCCTGCGTAACCTCAAGGGATCAGGAAGAATCATCACCCTGTTTGGCGCAGGCGGTGACCGCGACAAAGGCAAAAGGCCCGCGATGGCTGAAGTCGCCTGCCGGCTCAGCGATCTGGTGATCGTCACCTCTGATAACCCCCGGTCAGAGGATCCAATGACCATTATCAGGGATATCCAGGAGGGGATACCGGTGGGCAAACGATCCGTCGTTATAAGCAATGCCGATCGCCGGGAAGCAATCCGAACCGCCTTTAACCTCGCTAAACCGGGAGACATCATCCTGGTTGCGGGTAAAGGTCATGAAACTTACCAGGAGATTCACGGAGTCAAACACCATTTTGACGACCGCGAAGAACTGGCTGCATTGATAACCGATAAACAGAAACTGAAGTACTGATGCTTTATTACCTGTTTACATGGCTCGATAGCCTCGACTTTCCGGGAGCCGGACTATTTAACTTCATTTCTTTCAGGGCCGCTATGACCCTGATAACATCGCTGATCATCTCCACCCTCATCGGCAAGAGAATCATCGGATGGCTGTCCCGCCGGCAAATCGGTGAGGAGGTCAGAGACCTGGGGTTATCCGGACAAAAAGAGAAACAGGGAACCCCCACCATGGGCGGAATCATTATCCTGATATCCCTCTTGGTACCGGTATTGCTCTTTGCCAGGCTCGGAAATATCTATATCCTGCTAATGCTTCTGACCACTGTTTGGCTGGGGGCAATAGGACTGCTTGACGATTACATCAAGGTATTCAGAAAAAAGAAATCGGGACTTGCTGGGAAATTTAAAATTGCCGGACAGCTTACCCTTGGCCTGATTGTGGGCCTGGTGATGTTCTTCCATCCTGATATCGTGATCGGCGATAAGGTGCCTGCAGGTCCTTCCATAGAAACAGGCGAGGTAATTGCCAATGCCGAAAGTCAAAAGGTACTGCCTGGTTATGTCTACCAGGAATACAAAGCCACCACGTCTACCATCCCCTTCGTGAAAAACAATGAGTTTGACTACACCTGGCTCCTGAAGTGGATGGGGGAGGATGTCTCACGGTATACATGGATCCTCTTTGTAGTCGTTATTGGGTTCATTATTACCTCGGTGAGTAATGGGGCCAATATTACCGACGGGCTCGACGGACTGGCGACTGGTGCCTCTGCCATCATGGGGGTTACCCTTGGAATCCTGGCATACGTCTCAGGGCATTATATAATAGCAGATTACCTGAATATCATGTACCTGCCAGATATCGGCGAGCTGACCGTCTTTGTGGCTGCCTTCATCGGTGCCACTGTTGGCTTTCTTTGGTACAACTCATATCCGGCCCAGATATTCATGGGAGACACAGGAAGTCTTGCCCTGGGCGGAATCATCGCGGTATTTGCTGTACTCATCCGAAAAGAACTGCTGGTTCCTATCCTCTGCGGAATCTTCCTGGTTGAAAACCTATCCGTGGTTTTGCAGGTCGGATGGTTCAAGTACACCCGTAAGCGTTTTGGCACGGGTCGCAGAATCTTTCTGATGTCACCGTTGCATCACCATTTCCAGATGAAGGGATATGCCGAGCCAAAAATCGTTACCCGTTTCTGGATCATAGGAATTATGCTTGCCGTCATCACCATAGTAACCCTCAAAATTCGTTAATCTGAAAGAGAACATAGTCATACTTGGAGCAGCCGAGAGTGGTGTCGGGGCCGCAATCCTTGCCAGAAAGCAGGGACTGCCAGTTTTTGTCTCCGACCTTGGCCAAATCCGCGCCAGCTACCGAGATACCCTTCAAAATAACCAGCTCGAGTTTGAAGAGGGTAAGCACTCCATTGACCGGATCATGCAGGCAAGCTATGTGATCAAGAGTCCAGGGATACCTGATACCGCCCCACTGATCCTGAAGCTTAAGGAGCAGCGAATACCTGTCGTATCCGAAATTGAGTTCGCCGGCCGCTACAATCGGGCTAAAACCATCTGCATCACTGGTAGCAACGGAAAAACAACCACTACCCTCATGACCTGGCACATCTTGAACGCTGCAGGACTAAACGTTGGACTGGCCGGGAATGTGGGTAAAAGTTTCGCCCTTCAGGTGGCTGAAGAAGATCATGATGTTTATGTGCTGGAAATCAGCAGTTTTCAACTCGACGGGATGTTCTCGTTTAAGGCTGATATTGCCATATTGATGAACATTACGCCCGATCATCTCGACCGATACGACCACGATTTTAACAAATACACCCAATCAAAATTCAGGATCCTCCAGAACATGACTCCTGATGACCATTTCATCTTCTGTGGTGACGATGAAGTGATTCGTCGGGAGGTGCAGCAGCGGAAGATTCTTCCCAATTCCTATGCCTTCGGCTTTGATAAGGCATACAACCCTGGGGCCCATGTATTGGGTGACCAGATTCATTTTGTCACATCTAATACCCACTTTAATATGTCAATGTTTGATTTGTCCATGCAAGGAAAGCACAATGCCTACAATTCCATGGCAGCAGGAATTGCCTCACGTGTGCTGGAGATCAGAAAAGAGACCATCCGCGAAAGTCTTTCCGACTTTCAGGGCGTTGAGCATCGTCTCGAGCCGGTCATCAAGGTTCATGGCATCGAGTTCATAAACGATTCAAAGGCGACCAACGTCAATTCGACCTGGTATGCACTCGAAACTATGAAGTCAAAAGTGGTCTGGATCGTTGGAGGCGTCGACAAAGGAAACGATTACAGCATGCTTAGGTCGCTGGTAAAGGACAAGGTCAAGGCCATCGTATGCCTGGGTACCGACAATACCAGGATTCACCATGCCTTTGACGACATGGTTGATGTTGTGGTGGATACCGAAAGCATGGAGGATGCCGTAAGAACCTCCTATTATCTGGCAAAGGAAGGGGATGCTGTACTTCTCTCACCCGCATGTGCCAGTTTCGACCTTTTTGAGAATTACGAAGACCGTGGACGTCAGTTCAAGTCGGCGGTGAGAAACCTTTAATCTCTTTCAAAGTCTTAGGCAGCTCTATTTTTTTGATGAAAAACCTGTTGAAACATTTTGGCGGAGACCGGGTGATCTGGGCCCTGATACTGATCCTGACCATATATTCTGGTCTGGCAGTGGCCAGTTCAGTGGCTTCACTGGCATATCGAAGCGGTACCGACGTCACGGTTTTTATCATCCGTCACTCTTCTTACCTGGTTGGAGGTTGGTTCATCATCTATGTAACCCATCTGATTCCATATCGCTGGTACGGGATTTTTGCCCCGCTGCTAATGGTGGTGTCGGTGGTTCTTTTGACTTACACCCTGATAAGAGGGGAGGCTTTCAACGAGGCAGCCCGATGGCTGAAGGTGCCTGGAACCAGACTTACCTTCCAGACCTCTGATTTTGCAAAAATGATTCTGATCGTTTTTGTGGCACGTTACCTAAGCCGACACCAGGCAGAAATCAGCGAATTTAAAACCGGTTTTCTTCCTGTTGTTTTGTGGATCGTGCTGGTCTGCGGACTGATCATGAAGGCCAACCTGTCTACGGCAGCCATTCTCTTTGCCACCTGTATGCTACTTTTGTATATAGGCAGGGTGAAGGTCCTTTATCTTCTTGGACTGGCAGGTGTCGGGGTGCTAGTGCTTTCAGGTTACCTTCTTATATCCAGTCTCTCTGGGGCTGAGACGCGCGCTGGTACCTGGCAGAGCAGGATCGAAACCTTTACCTCTGGAGAGGGAGAACAGTTTCAATCCAAGGTTGCCCGGATTGCAATTGCCAACGGTGGAATGACCGGACGTTTTGCCGGACACTCAACTCAGCGTCACTCTCTTCCCGAGGCCCACTCTGACTTCATTTTTGCCATTATCATTGAGGAGTACGGCTTCTTTTTCGGAGCCCTGCCTCTGGTATTCATATTCATGATCCTGCTCTACCGGGCAGGAGTCATTGTCAAACGATGCGACCGAACCTTTCCCGCTTTCCTGGCTATAGGACTGGCGCTTGGAATGGTGCTTCAGGCAATGGCCAACATGGGGGTGGCGGTCGGATTACTGCCCGTAACGGGCCAGCCCCTTCCCTGGATCAGCAAGGGGGGGACATCCATCGTTTTTACAGGACTGGCCTTCGGAATCATTCTGGGGATCAGTCGTTCACTTGATGAAGAGGAGGCCGGCCTTGCAAAAACGTAAGCACATAAAGGCTACACTCAGAATAATTCTGAGCGGGGGTGGCACGGGAGGCCATATCTTCCCTGCCATTTCCATTGCCCGGGAACTGATGAAGCTCGTTCCTGATGCCGATCTGCTTTTTGTTGGGGCCACAGGCAAAATGGAGATGGAGAAGGTTCCTCAGGCTGGATTCAGGATCACCGGCTTACCTGTGTCGGCTTTCCACAGAAAGTTGACGCTTAAGAACCTGGTATTTCCCTTCCGCCTGGTCGCAAGCATGATTAAGGCATTGGGAATCATAAAAAACTTTAAGCCACATCTGGTGATCGGAACCGGTGGTTTTGCCAGCGGACCGATACTAAGAGCCGCAGCGGCGCGGGGAGTACCTACCCTGCTTCAGGAGCAGAATTCGTACCCCGGTGTCACCAACCGGCTGCTAGCCCGAAAGGTCAACAGGATTTGCGTTGCCTGGCCCGGACTTGAGAAATGGTTCAATGAAGGTAAGATGGTCTTGACGGGCAACCCGGTGCGTGATGATTTACAGGATCTTGAACAGAAAAAGGAGAAGGCTGTTCGTTTCTTTGGACTTGCCGCAAATATGCCGGTCATCCTGATTTTTGGCGGTAGCCAGGGTGCCCGTACCCTGAATACGGTTATGTCAGCGAACCTGCCGCTGTTTGCCGGTGAGAAGGTCGGAATACTATGGCAAACCGGACCAAACTACTATGATCATGCCGTCAGACTGGCAGGGGCGGCTGGATGCCATAACATAAAGGTCTATTCATTCATCCGGGAGATGAACCTCGCCTATGCAGCTGCCGATCTGGTGGTCTGCCGGGCGGGAGCCATAACGCTCTCTGAGCTGGCCGTCGCCGCAAAACCATCCCTGCTCGTTCCATTCCCGCATGCTGCCGAGGACCATCAGACAAAGAATGCCCTGGCCATCGTTTCGAATCATGGAGCCAGGATGCTTCATGACCATGAAGCTGCAGGGAAATTGGTCGATACTATGCTCGAAATGATTTCCAGTAAGGAACTGCTTTCCGATTTGGCTGATAACATAAGCCGCTTTGCAAGACCAGCGGCTGCCCGGGAAATAGCCCTTGAGGCTCTGAAATTAGTTCCTTCATTCAAGCAAAATGCAACCGGCAGGCCACAGCTTGCAGCAATCAAACGCATTTATTTTCTCGGAATTGGTGGCATCGGTATGAGCTCACTGGCGCGTCACTTCATCTCTTTGGGAAAGGAGGTAAGTGGCTACGACCGAACTCCCACCCCGCTGACCAGAATACTCGAGCGTGAAGGCATGAAAATCCATTACGAGGATGATCCGGATCAAATTCCCCCTGCCTTTACAAATCTTCACAGGATACCTGAAAACCTGGTCATCTTCACTCCGGCTATACCTTCTGACCACAAAGAGATGAACCATTTGTCGCGACTTGGTTACAGACTCTGGAAAAGGGCTGAGGTACTCGGACTCTTTTCAACTGAGGGGAAATGCCTCGCCATTGCAGGCTCGCACGGTAAATCAACCGTCTCTGCCATGCTGACCCAAATCTGTCTCGCTTCAGGACAGGGATGCAATGCTTTTCTCGGGGCCATCAGCAAGACCCTGTCAAGTAACCATCACAGCGATCCCTCATCATCCTATTCGGTCATGGAGGCAGATGAGTTTGACCGCTCATTTCTTCACCTTAGACCCCATCAGGCTCTGGTTACCTCAATGGATGAGGATCACCTGGATATATACCGGGATGCCGCTGACATTGCAGATACCTTTACATCATTTATAAACCTCGTTGCTTCAGGATCTGCGATTATCCTCAAATACGGACTCCGGATCACACCCGATCCGGCTCATAATTACCTGTTCAGAAGCTACAGCCTCGAGGATCCTGCTTCAGATTATCATGCGGTCAACATCCGCCTGACTGATTCAGGGTATCGTTTTGACCTTCACACACCGGAGGGATTGCATAAAGATTTCGAAACCAGGATACCGGGACGCACCAATGTCGAAAATGCCGTGGCAGCGCTTTCCATGGCCATTGAGGCCGGCTTTGATTTAGCCGCTGGTCGTGAGGGAATACGTCAGTTTGAGGGCCTTCAGAGACGTTTTGACATCCGGTTAAAGCGGGGCGGTAAGTTATACATGGATGACTATGCCCACCATCCCAATGAAATCAGGTCTATGCTGGCATCAGTCAGAGAACTGGCTCCAGGGAAAAGAATCCTCGGGATTTTCCAGCCGCATCTCTTTACCCGCACCCGGGATTTTGCCGATGATTTTGCTGCAGCGCTGAGCCTGCTCGATGAACTGATACTGCTCGAGATCTATCCTGCCAGAGAGATGCCCATTGCCGGGGTTGATGCAGGACTTATCGGTAACAGGATTTCCAATATCCCGGTAAAGAGACTCGATATTCGAGAATTGCCTGAGGCGCTTTCAGCGTATCATTGGGATGTTCTATTGACCATCGGTGCCGGAGATATTGACCAACTGGCAGAACCAATCACCCGTTACCTGGAAAAGCATGTTGAATAAGATCCTCAATATATTGTCGTGGATACTGGTGCTTGCCTACCTGGGGGTGAGCCTTGCTTTCACCGAAAGCAGGCTGGGTGAACGCACCATCAAAAGCTTGAGGATCGTGGTGGCAGACAGTTTGCAGGTGAGGTTCATCGATGCAGTCGATGTAATCGATCAACTCAGAAGGGCGAACCACCGGATAACCGGAATCCGTGCCGACAGCCTGAACCGTGAAAGTATCCGCAAGACGGTGATGGCCATGCATGAGATCAAGAATGCCCAGGTTTTCGATACTCCCGATGGTGTTCTGCACATACAGATATGGCAGCGTGAGCCGGTTATGAGGATCATCGGCCAGAAAACATCCTTCTACCTGGATGCCGACGGAGGCAAGCTTAACCTTTCTGAAAAATACTCTGCCCGGGTTATCATGGTCACCGGGACTGATGATGTGGAGTTTTCGCGCCAGCAGCTCTTCGGCCTGGCTGCTGAAATACGGAGTCAGCCGGCTCTCGGGGCACTCATCATGCAGATTCATGTTCATGACGACCAAAACATTGAGCTGGTACCGAGGATCGGAGATTTCAGGATTTTCATGGGCGACGCCTCCGACGCCGGATGGAAGCTGACAAAACTAATGGCCTTCTATGAAGAAGGCTTGCCAAAAGTGGGATGGGATCAGTATGAATCGATAGACTTAAGATATAGTAATCAGATAGTAGCCAAAAAAAAGAACCATGGCCAAAAGGGAGATCATATCAGCCATTGACATCGGGACAACCAAAATTGTTGCCCTGATAATGCAGCGTGAAGAGGATGGGAAATTCTCCATCCTGGGTTTGGGGAAAGCTCCATCAAACGGAGTAAAAAGAGGTGTTGTGGTGCACATCGATGAGACGGTGCAGGCAATAACATCCGCCAGGGAACAGGCGGAGAAAATGGCCTCTCTCAGAATGGGAGAGGTTTATGTTGGCATTGCCGGTCAGCACATTAAAAGCATGAAGAACCGGAATCAAAAATACATCGACAGCGAAGAGATCAGTCAGGAGGACGTGGATTACCTGAATGAACAAATATCCAAAACCCCACTGGAGCCGGGCGAAGAGATACTGCATGTCATCCCCCAGAGTTACATTGTAGATCAGGAAACCGATGTAACCAGGCCAGTAGGCATGTCGGGAAGGGTTCTTGAGGCCAACTTTCATCTCGTGATCGGTAAGGTTACGTCGGCGCGGAACATAACAAAATGCGTTGAACGGGCGGGACTCACTGTCAGGAAACTGATTCTTGAGCCGCTGGCATCCGCAACGGCAGTCTTGACTCCTGATGAAAGAGAGGCCGGTGTTGCCGTAATCGACATCGGGGGTGGAACTACGGATCTGGCTGTTTTCTATGCCGACGTGGTTAGGCATACCGCAGTCATACCTTTTGGAGGTAACGTGATAACCAACGACATCAAGGAAGGCTGCTCTATACTGCTGCGACACGCTGAGGCCCTTAAGACCCAGTATGGTTCTGCGATGGGGGATACCGCTCCCGACGACAAAGTGGTTACCATCCCGGGAATCAGCGGCAGGGACCCCAGGGAAATCAGTTTCAAGAGTCTCTCCTACATCATTCAGGCACGCATGGAGGAGATTCTGGATGCAATCGTTTTCGAGATCGAGAATTCGGGTTATGCCGAGAAACTGAGCGCGGGCCTTGTCCTTACCGGAGGCGGTGCGCTGCTTCGAGACCTTCCGCAGCTCGTTCGTTTCAAGACGGGCTACGATGTCAGAATTGGATATCCTGGTCAGTTCCTGATTCCCGAGACCGATTCGGCTTTCAATCAACCGGTCTTCTCAACTGGAATCGGACTGGTTCTTGAAGGCTACCACGACGGGCCCACTATGATCCGGGCAGGCCAACGTCCGGTTCGAAATGCTCAAATCAACAACGGGATCATGGACAAGATACACAAGGGTTGGTCCAGTTTTTTCAGCGATGATACCAACCAGTTTTAATTAAGAATAAAAAGCTATGGTGGAAGATAGTGTAACCTTTGACATTCCTGAAAAAGATAACGGGATCATTAAGGTGATCGGTGTGGGGGGAGGGGGCAGCAATGCCGTAAACCACATGTTTCGTCAGGGCATTAAGGGGGTCTCTTTTGTGGTGTGCAACACCGACAACCAGGCCCTGCAAAACAGTCCGATTGCGACCCGTATTCAGCTTGGACGAACACTGACCTTTGGCCGGGGCGCCGGTAATGAGCCATCCATGGGCAGGGAAGCGGCCATTGAGAGCTTTGATGATATCAGAAGGGTGCTGGAGAAGGGCACAAAGATGGTGTTCCTGACTGCCGGAATGGGTGGAGGCACCGGCACCGGGGCGGCTCCCGTCATCGCCCAGGCAGCCCGCGAACTTAATATCCTAACCGTGGCCATCGTTACGCTTCCTTTCAGTTTCGAGGGAGACAAACGCTGGTCGCAGGCCATCGAAGGGATAAAAAAATTGAAAGAATATGTGGATGCCCTGCTGATCATTTACAACGACAGGCTGCGCGAAATCCATGGAAACCAGAAATTATCGGTGGCATTCGGGCACGCCGATAACGTGCTGACCATGGCGGCCAAGGGAATAGCCGAAATAATAACCGTTCCTGGTTACGTGAATGTCGATTTTGCCGATGTAAGAACCGTTATGGAAAGAAGCGGTGTCGCCATCATGGGAACTGGGGTGGCTGAGGGTGAAAACCGTGCCCACGAAGCGATCTCCTCCGCACTCAATTCACCGCTTCTCAACAACAACAATTTAAAAGGAGCCAGAAATATCCTGCTGAACGTCAGCTCAGGAGCCCGCGAGGTACTGATGGATGAAATCACGGAGATCATGGATTATGTCCAGTTTCAGACCGGGATCCAATCTGATGTTATCTGGGGAAATACCGTTGATCCGTCGCTGGGCGAGGCCATTTCGGTTACCATTGTCGCAACCGGACTTGACCAGGAGATTGGTTTGGGGAATCTGAGGCCAGATACTACCATTCGGGAGTATTTGGCGGTTGATGGGTTCGACAATGCTGTTCCCACTGCTACGTCTGACATGGAGCCTGAGCAGGCCGACAATGCAAAATTACCGTTGGAAACAGACGAGGAGCAGAAAGTCTTCACACTCGAGGATGAAACCCCAGATCCTCAGCCTGAGGTCAAACCTGCCAGGCATAAAGGAAAGAACCAACCGAAGTCAAAAAACCGGTCGTGGTTTCAGTCGACCCTGGATGATCTTTTTAAAGTGAACGATTCTGAAATGAAATAGCAATATCCTATTACAACTATGACAGAAGAGCTGATCGATTTTAATCTTCCGGTAAGTGAACAGTCTATCATTATGGTGATTGGTCTTGGCGGAGGAGGCACCAATGCGGTGAACAGGATGTTTGAGGAGGGTATCAGGGATGTGGATTTCATGGTTGCCAATACCGATGCACAATCTCTGGCCGGAAGTCAGATTGCCAGGAGGATCCAGTTAGGAACCGCTCTTACTGAAGGTTTAGGTGCTGGTAATTCCGCTGTGGTTGGGGAACAGGCAGCCCTGGAGAACTTTGACGAGATCAGGGAGGCGCTCAGGCAGCATGCCCGGATGGCTTTCATCGTTGCCGGAATGGGCGGGGGTACCGGAACCGGAGCCGCTCCGGTGGTGGCAAAGATATGCCGCGACCTTAACATCCTGACCGTTGGAGTGGTGACCCTGCCATTCAGATTCGAGGGGCCCAAAAGACTTCGCTCGGCCATTGAGGGAATCAACAATCTAAAGCAGGAGGTGGATGCCCTGCTGATCATCCATAATGAAAAACTGAGGGAAATTTTTGGAAATAAACCCATTTCGGTTGCCTTTGCCAATGCCGACGAGATCCTTATGCTGGCCGTCAAGGGGATTGCTGAGATCATTACCATTCATGGATACATCAACGTCGATTTTGCCGATGTGGTGTCGGTCATGCGGGAGGGTGGCATAGCCTTCATGGGTTCGGCCACTGCTTCGGGATCCGACCGTGCAAGGCAGGTTATTGATCAAACCATTAATTCGCCCCTGCTCAACAACAACGACATCAAGGGTGCAAGCAGGGTGCTTCTTAACATCACATCGGGACAAGAAGAGATCACCGTTGATGAGATCGGAATTATTACCGACATCATCAGTGAAAAGGTGGGTGGCAGGGTCAATACCATCTGGGGCACCTGTACCGATGAGAACCTGACCGATGATATTCGGATCACCCTTGTGGCCACCGGCTTCAGAGACGATGCCATTCCCGACTGGATCACGGTTCATCCCCCCCGAAAGGAGGCGGTTTTTCTTAAGGATCCTCAGCAAGTTACCTTGCCCGACCAGGAAATTATTGGTTCAAAGGATCCTGAAACTGAATCGATAAAGCAAGTTGATGAAAAGCCCGACCAAACTGAGCTCACGCTTAACAAGGATCCGGATCCAGGGACTGAAGTGTTTCTGAATCCCGAACAGGAATCAGCTCCCGGAGCGTTCATGCCCCGTGATACCGAACCGGAGTTTGTCGTTATCGAGACCTGCAGTACACAGGATGATAGGGCCGATACAATGACGCAGCGGCACCCTGATGAAGATCGGAAGGAAGAACTGCTTCGGAGTCTGAATTACCGGAATATGAGCGATCCGGGCAAGATCGATGAAGCAGAGAGGATTCCTGCGTTTCGCCGGAAGGGAAGTCCTGTGCAGGATCCGCTCTTTCATGAGGAGGAGACCCGTTCAAGATATACGGTAGGGCAGGATGCCCGTCTTAGGCCAAACAATCCATATCTTCACGATGCGGTAGACTGATTCGGATGAATCCAAACGACCTCGACATCCATCTGCTGAGAACAGACCCGGGAAGGCTCATCGTAAGGTATCAGCCCCTGGTCAGGTTGGTGGTGGGGCAGTTTATTACGCGAGGTTGCGGCCAGCGGTCGGAATATGATGATCTGGTGCAGGAGGTCAACCGCAAGCTCATTGAACGCATGCCGAGGATCAGACAGTTATATAACCAGAAGAGCCTTTTCAGAACCTACTTCTCTGTAGTGATCCGCAATATATTTCTTGAAGAGATCCGGAAAACGCGCCTCGTGGCCGAACCCTTGCCCCAGCAGTATGAGCATCCTGCTGCCCACGGCTCACATGAAAGCCTGGTAATTCTTCAGGAGGTGCAGCGGTTTGAGCGTGCCATGATCCTGTTTGGATCTGAGGGACCTCTTCTGAACCTCTGCCTCCGTTGTTTGCTCGACATGGGAGTCAGACATGAAGACCTGTCCTGCTTCCAAACTGATCCCGGGTTTGATGTCAGGGAGCTTATGCTTACTGAATTGAACGCCATGGGTGAGAAGAAAAGGGGTGACAAGCTGAACAGGATAGGGTCGATGCTCCCACAATTGGGTGAAAAGGTAAAAAGCGGCGACAATCTCAGGAAGTGGTATGGCAGCCGTTTGCAAGAACTCCTTGACCTGATGAACGGACAGCCACCGAAAGCCTCTTATACGCTTGAAACCATCCAGATATTGATGGAAAAATCCGAGGCTCAAAAAAAAGATGGATAAATTTTTCCAAAAACGGGTTGATGATGCATCTATATGATCAGGATGAAAGAAGAGAACAACAGCGGTGAGGGCATATTGCCCGGTGGCCACCTGGATGAGAACTGGGTGGCAGCATTTGCCGAGCATCTTAAAGGATGGTCTGCGGCCCCGCCAGCCTATGTGGTGGAGCATGCCGAATCGTGCTCCCGTTGCCGGTCTGCCGTTATGGAAGCGGCCGATATGTTGGATGATATGGGGCATATGATGCTTGAAGAAGAACCGATATCCTATTCAAAAGGTCAACCCCGGAAGACTCATGCCAATGATCGCCTTGCTACATGGAAAGGTGTTCTGCGCGCGGGTGCAGGCATAGCTGCTGTTGCCGTTCTGGCCTGGTTCATACAGTTTCTTATTCCTGATAAGGGAGAAGATCTTCCTGTCTCGGGGATTGAAAACCCCACTGCTCCATCACAGGCGCTTCCGGATAGTTCGCGCGACCAACTGCCAGACTCAGAAGATTCGCTTACGCTGGATAATTTGGTCGAGCCTGAAGTTCTGCATGATACCATCCGGTTTGCAGAGGCCTTTGCCCCAAACCCGGTCCTGGAAGCACTTGTCAAGCCTCGCTACCGAAATGTATCTGACCCGGTCGTGGAGGGGCCCCGGCCCGACACCATGTTTATTCCCGGCGAGCAACTTGTGATTACCTATACGATTGATCCGGTTGAGAACTATACCGTGGTACTGGTTGACAATAAAGGATCCGAATTACAACGCTTTGCAACACTTGATAATGGGATTCTGCAGTGGGAGATTGATCTGTTACCAGGCCGCTACTACTGGAAGTTTGAGGGGAGTGAGGAAGTTTTCCTTGCGGGACCCTTCAAGGTGGTGAGAAAGCGTTGATTAATTCAGCTCCACTCCAAGACGCCTGGCCAGTTCAGCAATGCCATCGCCTGCTTTCATTTTTATCACCTTAATTCGATGGTCTTCATGCAGTTGAACCTCATTCGGATCGATGACAAAAACAGGTACATGGTCGGGAACATAATAGATGAGGCTCGCGGCAGGGTATACCTGCATTGAGGTGCCGATCACCACGAATATGTCAGCCTTTTCTGCCTCGCGGATGCCATCCTGAATGTTCGGAACCGGCTCTCCAAACCATACGATATGCGGCCGTAGTTGCGATCCCTTGGTGCAAAGATCACCCATTTTAAGCTCCCATCCATCTATTTCATAAACCAGGGAAGAATCGACCGAGCTGCGTGCCTTCCTAAGCTCACCGTGAAGGTGCATAACATGAGAACTGCCGGCTCGTTCGTGCAGATCATCAACATTTTGAGTCACGATCCTGACATCAAAGTGACGCTCAAGCGCCGCCAGATGGTTGTGACCCCGGTTCGGGACGGCTTCAAGGAGCGCCTTGCGACGCTCATTGTAAAATCGCATGACCAGGCCAGGGTTCCGCTTCCATGCTTCAGGGGTTGCCACTTCGGTAACATCATGACTTTCCCAGAGACCTCCCATTTCTCGAAATGTTTTCAGTCCGCTTTCAGCGCTCATGCCTGCACCAGACAGCACAACCAGACGTTTCCCACTCATCATGTGGTTAAGTTATAACATTTTTCCGAGATGCTTATTTCGTATCTTCGGAACATGATAGATCAGGCCACCATCGAAAGAATTCTGAACGCTGCCGAAATAACAGAGGTGGTCAGTGACTTTGTCAGTCTTAAGAAGCGTGGGGTCAATTACATCGGACTCTGTCCCTTCCACAATGAGAAAACACCCTCCTTCAATGTGTCTCAGGCAAAGGGGATCTATAAGTGTTTTGGCTGTGGGAAAGGGGGCAATGTGGTCAACTTCCTGATGGAGCATGAACACCTTAGTTACCCCGATGCCATCCGATGGCTTGCCTCCAAATACCGCATCGAAATATCCGAAGTGGCTGAAACGGCCGATGAGATAAGACAGAAGAATGAACGCGAATCCCTGATGGTACTCACCGCCTTTGCCCAACGTTATTTTTCCAGGGTTCTGGCTGATACCGATGAGGGCCGAGCAGTTGGGCTCTCCTATTTCAGGGAGCGGGGTTTTCGTAAGGAGATCATTGACCGCTTCCAACTGGGTTTCTCTCCCGAGAAGCGCGATGCATTCGTTGAGGAGGCCCAGAAGAATGGGTATAAGCCCGAATACCTGATCAAAACAGGACTGGGTGTAGAAAGAAACGACAGGATCTATGACCGGTTTTCAGGAAGGGTCATCTTTCCTATACACAACCTTGCGGGACGAATCATCGGCTTTGGAGGCAGGATTCTCAAATCCGAAGTGCAGGCTGCAAAATACCTGAATTCTCCGGAATCGGAAATTTACCATAAATCAGCAACCCTTTACGGGATCTGTTTTGCCAGGAATGCCATGGTCAAGGAGGATAAATGCATCCTGGTTGAGGGATACACGGATGTGCTTTCAATGCACCAGTCCGGTATCGAAAACGTGGTTGCCAGTTCAGGAACCTCACTGACCGAAGACCAGATTCGTCTTATCAAACGCTTTACCCCCAACATCACCATCCTCTATGATGGCGATCCTGCCGGGATCAAAGCCTCACTTCGCGGAATCGACATGGTGCTGGAACAGGGTATGCACGTCAGAGTGGTACTTCTGCCAGAAGGAGAAGACCCTGATTCATTTGCGAAAAATCACTCTTCATCAGATTTCATCCGCTATTTGGCAGAGAATGAAACCGATTTCATCTCTTTCAAGGCACGTCTTCTCTCTGATGAGGCTGGGAAAGACCCCGTTCGAAGGGCAAATCTCATACAGGAGGTTGTTCGTTCGGTTGCCTCAATTCCAGATCGCATCGAACGGTCAGTCTACCTCCAGGAATGCAGCCGCTTGCTCGGAGTTGATGAGCAGATTCTCTTTACCGAGGCCGCCAGGATTCGTAGAAGGCAATGGGAGCAAAAGCGCAACCAGCGCGATTACACCCCTAATGAATTCAGAAATCATGCGTCTCCGCAAACAGGACCGACGCAGCCCGAAACTACAGCTTTCGATACCGAGGAGCGCGAGGTGATCCGTCTGCTCCTAAATTATGGAGAACTGATTCTTTACCAGACTGATGAGGCAAAAGGAGTGCTGAGTGTCACCGTTGCAGAATTCATGCTGAGTGAAATGGATAGCGATCAGATCGTTCCTGAAAACCCCCTTTATAAAAAATTCTTTCTGGAGTATCAGCAAAAATATGGATCCGAGGCTTTCACGGCTCAAACCTGGTTTGTGAATCATCCCGATCCAGAGATCAGCCGGCTGACTGTCGACCTCTTAAGTCAAAACTACCAGATCAGCAGGATTCATGAGAGAGGAGGAGCCTATGTCAGATCAGAGGACAAACTCCTGAGGGAGATAATTCCTGAAACCCTTGGGTCACTTCGCAGTAAGCAGGTGAAACGGATCATCAATGATATTGACAAACAAATACAACTGCTACAGGGAAGCGATGAATACCAGGCCATCCTGACTCTCCTGGATGAACGCAGGAAATGGGATAGCCTCAGGAAGGAGTATTCAAAGGAACTAAGGCGGATCATCATTTAGAAGTTTAGTGCTTACAAGGCTTTAAAGGATTTTCCTATTTTTGGATCATGTTTTTGACTCATAAAGGCTTGGTTGTATTTGCACTACTGCTATTTGGAGTGGGGGTGGGCTTTGCGTGGCCCCAGGATAGGGCAGTAAAACTATTTGAAGAAAAGCAGTATGATGCTGCAAAAAAGCTCTTTGAGTCGATTCAGAAAAGTGATCCTACCTATGCTGAAAGCAATTACTATCTGGGCCTGATCGCCATTCAGCAGAAAGAAATGGAGAAAGCAGAGCAATTCATGAAGAAGGCCGTTTCGGTAAACGGACAGGTTGCAAAATATCATCTGGGACTGGTTAACCTTTACGGGCAGTTGGTTATGGCAGCCAAACCGGCCAAACAGGCGACTTATGCAGCGAAAATTAAAAGTCATATGGAGTCCGCCGTCAGGCTCGATCCCAAAGATATCAATACAAGATTTTTGCTTATTGGCTTTTACGCAATGGCTCCCAAGATTTTGGGAGGTGATAAGGAAAAAGCCCGTAAGACAGCCGATGAGATCATGAACATTAACCGGGCTGAAGGATTCCGCGCATTAGGAACCGTTGCGCAGGCTGAGGAACAATTCGCTGATGCAGAGATTCACCTTAAGAGGGCCCTGTCACTTGCACCTGATAGTCTGAAACATTACCAGGGACTGGCGGCTTTTTATCAATCCAGAGCAAAGAATCAGGATGCCCTTATCATTTACGAAAGGGCCATTGCCAGATTTCCCGACAACCATAATCTGCTTCTACAGGCAGGACGTACGGCAGCTCAGTCTGGACCATTGTTTGCCGAAAAGGGTAAAGACTATCTGAATGCCTATTTGGTAAAGGATTTCAATCCGACAGCAAGAAACAAGGCCAATGCCCACTATTATCTTGGTATGATAGAAATGGAGAAGAAGAATCCGGGTGTGGCCCGTAAGCATTACGAAAAGGCACTTCAGGCCCATCCTGAGCACAGGCAGGCCAGGCAAGCCCTGGAGTCACTGGGCAAGCCAGCAACCAGTAACCAGTAACCAGTAACCAGATCATGAAAAGACGCCACTTTATTCTCAAATCAGCAGCAGCAGGTGCAGCCATTGGAACCTGGTGGACCATGGGACCGCTTTACGGTAAAGGCTATCATGCGGCATTGGTTTCCGATTTTGATATGGCAGCGGTGCTGGGGGGAGAACCTGAACTGATGTTTGACCGCGGAATGGAAGCCATGGGAGGAATGTCGAGATATGTGAAAAAGGGACAAACCGTTGTGGTTAAGCCGAACATTGGGTGGGACAAAACGCCGGAGCTGGCGGCAAATACCCATCCGGGACTGGTTAAAAGAGTCGTTGAGCATTGTGTCGGTGCCGGAGCCAAAAAGGTTTATGTGTTTGACAATACCTGCGACAAGTGGGATAAATGTTACGCCAACTCCGGGATCGAGAAGGCGGTAAAGGATGGTGGAGGTTCCATGGTACCTGGAAATGCTGAAAGCTATTATCAGCAGGTAACTGTATCACAGGGAAAGTCGCTCAAGGAGGCCAAGGTACATGAACTGATCCTGCAATCCGATGTTTTTATCAATATACCGGTTCTGAAATCACACGGATCAACTAAGTTGACCATCGCCATGAAAAACCTTATGGGTATTGTGTGGGACCGTGGGTGGTGGCACCGAAATGAGCTGAGTCAATGTATTGCCGATTTTACTGCCTGGCGTAAACCCGACCTGAATATCGTGGATGCCTATCGGGTCATGATGGCCAATGGTCCGAAGGGAGTCTCGGTCGAAGACGTAAAATTGATGAAATCACTTATGATCAGCTCAGATATTGTTGCCGTTGATGTGGCCGCATCAAAGATGTTCGGGGTCGACCCGGATGAGGTAAGATATATTCCGCTTGCAGCTGCAATGGGATTGGGAGAGGCCGATCTGAGCAAGCTTAACATTTCAAGAATCAAAGTTGCCTGAATGAAGTGGATTCCTTACCTGAAAAGGTTAAGGGTTGTCCTGGCCCTTTTATTTTTTGTGTTAACCTTTATGGTTCTGGTTGACTTCCGGAACCTATTTCCCCCTGGTTTGATAAAGGGAATTCTCTTTTTGCAGTTTGCTCCCTCGGTTATGAAGTTCCTTGAGGTATTGAGTTGGGGGGCCCTGGGGTTTGCCGTGGTTATCATTTTGACCCTCCTGGTGGGCAGGCTTTATTGCTCGTCGATCTGCCCGGTCGGCATATTACAGGATATCATTGCCCGACTCCAGCTGTTTGTCAGAAGAAAGAAGAGGTATCGCTATACATGGCGCAAAGCGCTTAATCCAATGCGCAACGGAGTTCTTGTCGTGACCATTATCTTTCTGTTACTGGGCTCCTCCTTTATGGTACTGGTTCTGGATCCGTTCAGCAATTTCGGGCGCATACAAGCCAATCTGACCCGCCCGGTATTAATGG
>CAYGOU010000003.1:13542-34572 GCA_964351455.1 uncultured Porphyromonadaceae bacterium | reverse complement strand
GCCCTGTTTGCCTTTTTATTGCCGGTGATTGCTAAAAGAACTTCACGAAAAATCACCCACGCAATTGCTCTTACTGCAGGTGGACTTGGTCTTTGCAGCATGTTTCTGATCAAGGATTCAAATTTGCTCATCATCCCGTTTATTGGAATCGGTCTGGCATGGTCAAGCATCCTCTCGATGCCCTATGCAATCCTCACCGGCTCTCTGCCACAAACTAAGATGGGAGTTTATATGGGGATTTTTAATTTCTTTATCGTTATTCCGCAGATTCTTGCTGCAACAATTCTCGGATTTCTTACTAGAAATCTATTCGGGGGACATGCCATTTATGCTTTGGTATTCGGAGGTGTTGCCATGCTGGCAGGTGCAGTTGCCGTTCTATTTGTGCAAGACCCTGACGATCGAAAAGCTTCTGACTAAGCATGGTCAAAGCATGTATTTTTGACCTCGACGGAGTCATCGTTGATACGGCCAGATACCATTTCCTGGCTTGGAGAAGACTGGCCAGGGAAATGGGGTTCGACCTGTCTAAATCAGAAAATGAACGTCTGAAAGGGGTGAGCCGGATGGCTTCTTTGGATATTCTGCTTGAAATCGGGAAAATTGAATTGAGCGAGGAGGAGAAATCCATAAAGGCAGATCTGAAAAACCTATGGTTCGTAGATTTCATTCTGACCATGTCTCCAAATGATATTCTGCCTGGAGTCAGCAATTTTCTCAACCGACTAACTGACGAAGGTATAAGTATCGGATTGGGTTCGGCAAGCAAAAATGCTAAAACCATCCTGAAGCAAATTGAACTGACCAACCGATTTTCTGCGGTTATTGACGGCAACCTGGTTTCTACAGCCAAGCCCGATCCCGAGGTCTTCCTTAAAGCTTCAGAAGCACTTCAAATGGTTCCGGAAGAATGTGTGGTTTTCGAAGATGCCATTGCCGGTATTGAGGCTGCACACCGGGCTGGCATGAAATGCATTGGTGTCGGAGATCCCTCAATTCTGAGGAAGGCCGATCGGGTGATTCCCGGGTTTGAGGGAGTTGGTACCGACATCCTGATCTTTAGATGATAGATTATGAAGAAGTTTCTAGGTGGAGATGAATGGACCCTGACAGAGGTGGGCTTTGATCCACAGCGCCATAAAAGTTGCGAATCTCTTTTCTCGCTGGGAAATGGCCACATGGGTCAGAGAGCCAATTTCGAAGAGACTTACTCTGGGCCTTCTTTAAAGGGCCAATACATCGCCGGGATATATTATCCGGATAAAACCAAAGTTGGCTGGTGGAAGAACGGCTACCCTGAATACTACGCCAAGGTTCTGAACGCCCCCGGCTGGATAGATTTCTCTCTGATTTTTAATGGTCTGGAGCTTGACCTGCATCAAATGGAGGTGACCCACTTCGTCAGGGAGCTGGATATGAAGAAGGGATTGCTTCGTCGCCATTTCATTGCCAGCTGGCCAAACGGACAACAGGTTGAGGTTCGAACCGAGCGCTTTGTGAGCATGGTGCAAAAGGAGTTGGGTTGCATCCGCTACCAGATTACGCCACTCAACTTCAGCGGCCATCTGCAAGCCAGCCTTACCCTTGACGGGGATGTAAGAAATGCAGATGCCAATTACCGTGAAAAGTTCTGGAATGCCCTTGAACCCGAGCAACTCGGTGAAATTGTCATGCTCCATTCAAAGACCAAAATCACCGGATTCGAAGTCTCTACAGGGATGACCGCCAGAGCAGAGATTAAAGGCTCAGGCAGAATTTCGAACCCGAGATTTCAGCTAAATTCAGAAAAGGGATCCGTGAATTACGATGTCAATTTTAATCCCGGTGATGAGGTAACCTTCTACAAATATGCAACCGTTCTAACCTCCAGGGATCATCCCTTAGCAAATCATCCCGAATATTCGGTCAGGATCCTTGACAACGCAACAGAGAGAGGATATTATGAATTGCTGGATGAGCACAGTCAGGAGTGGGAGCGTATCTGGGATCTTTCAGACATAGAGATTTGCGGGGATCTCTCTGCACAGCAGGGGATCCGCTTTGGTATCTTCCAACTTAAACAAACTTATACCGGTCATGACCCACGGCTTAACATCGGTCCGAAAGGTTTCACCGGAGAGAAATACGGTGGCAGCACCTATTGGGATACAGAGGCTTATTGCCTTCCTTTTTATCTCAATTCAGACGATCCTCAAACTGCCCGCAATCTCCTTATCTACCGATACAATCATCTGGAGAAAGCCATAGATAACGCAAGCAAACTGGGTTTCAAGAAGGGAGCAGCCCTTTATCCCATGGTAACCATGAACGGAGAGGAGTGCCACAATGAATGGGAAATCACTTTTGAGGAGATCCACCGGAACGGAGCAATAGCCTACGCCATTTACAACTACATCCGGCACACCGGGGATAAGGAATACCTTCTGTCAAACGGACTGGAGGTCTTGATCGCAATTTCACGCTTCTGGGCACAAAGGGTCAATTTCTCCGCGGTCAGGCAAAAGTATGTTATCCTTGGGGTCACCGGACCAAATGAATACGAAAACAATGTAAACAACAACTGGTACACCAACTACATTGCCATCTGGTCGCTCAACTATACCCTTGAAAGTCTTGCCTGGGCTTTGGAGCATGATGCAGCAGGGTTTGACAGGATCATTTCCAAAACTCAGCTCAATCTTCATTCTGAGATCCATCATTGGCAATCGATCGTTGACCATATGTTTCTGCCAGAAGACAAAGAACTCGGGATCTTTCTGCAGCAGGATGGATACCTTGATAAAGAGCAGGTGCTGGCTGCCGAAATCCCCTCATCAGAACGCCCGGTGAACCAGAATTGGTCTTGGGACAGAATCCTGCGGTCATGCCTGATCAAACAGTCCGATGTCTTACAGGGACTTTACTTCTTTGAAGATCATTTTGACCAGGATACCCTGAGAAGAAACTTTCAATTCTACGAACCGAGAACCGTACATGAGTCTTCGCTTTCCTCGAGTGTGCATGCCATATTGGCCGCAAAGCTGGGTATGGCTGATAAAGCCTATGAGCTCTATTTAAGAACCAGCCGCCTTGACCTTGATGACTACAATGATGAATTGGATGAAGGTTGCCATATTACAAGCATGGCCGGAACCTGGCTCACCGTGATAGAAGGATTTGGCGGAATGCGCCTTTTGGATGATGGCTTGAGTTTCGATCCGCTGCTCCCTGCACACTGGGAATCCCTCTCCTTTCAGGTTCAATTCAGGCGAAACCGGATTCACATCAGGATCACCTCTGAGTGGATGGAGATCCGAACCAGCAAAAAGGATCTTATGGTAACGGTCAAAGGAACCAAAACCAGCATCCCGGCCAATTCTGAGAAAAGGTTCTCGTGGCCTGGCTGACAAGAGGCTCAGATAATAATCCCGCATCCGCGTTTATCAAGATGTTTGACCAGCCTCAACTTCTTGTGCCATAATTTGTTATTTTGGTAGCCTTCAGTTCACAATGCCCATGATTAGACGCCTGATTGCATGGTTGATTTTGTTTTGGTTATTCGGCCTTCAGGTACCCGGACAGTCGGTTGCACGCTTTATCCCCAGTGAGGAGGTCAAATATGTCCTTCCTTTTGAAGTCTCCCAAAACCTGATAGTTATTCCGGTCAGAATCAACGATTCACCGACCATGAAATTTGTTCTTGACACAGGCATAAGCAACACCATCATTACAGAACTGACCGATGCTGACACTATTTCGCTAAACGCTGTAAGAGAGGTGCGAATAACCGGACTGGGAAACGGAGAATCCATTGGAGCTTATTATTCAACAGGTAATGAGATAAGGCTTTCAGTTACAAATGATTTTGGATCAGGCATTCTTGGTGAAAAGTTGGACGTATATATCCTGATGGAGGACCGGTTCGATTTGACCGGTCAATTGGGGTTCCCGGTGAATGGGCTTATAGGAATGGATCTCCTGCGTCATTTTGTGATAGAATTTGACTATGTATTCAAGACCATTACCTTTTGGGACAGAAATACTTTTTATAAGAATCGGAAGATCCGACGTTTTGAGAAGATTCCGTTGGAAATGAGAAATCAGAAGCCTTATCTAGATATGGCTCTTCACCAGGAGGATGGTTCAAATATCGATGCACACGTCCTTATCGATACAGGAGCAAGTCTGGCCATATGGGTTGCAGAACTTGCCCATCCTGGAATCAAGCTCCCGTCAAAAACAATACCCTCACAGCTTGGACAAGGTCTGAGCGGGGAGATTACCGGACTCAATGGAAGAATTCCCTCCCTTTACATTGGCCCCTACAAATTAAAGAAGCCGGTGGTTTCATATCCGGATTCGGCATCGGTTATGGCCATCACCATGAATGACATGCGCCACGGAAGCATTGGGAACGAATTGCTGCGAAGATTTCATGTAATTATGGATTTTCAGGAACCGGCTCTGCTTCTTAAACCCAATAAATTCTTTAATGATCCCTTTACCTACAACCGGAGTGGTATAGCTGTAGAAAAACCATACCACACGGTTCCGGTATTCAGGATTTTCAGTGTCTATCCTGGTTCGCCCGGCGACCTTGCCGGCGTTAAACCCGGAGATGAAATCCTTTTTCTAAACGGTTTTCCTGTGGTCAGCCTCAGCCTTGATGCCATTAATGCCATTCTCCATGGGGAAGCCGGCCGGTCAGTCAGGATGCAGCTACAACGGGATGACAAAAAGATTGGGGTAAAGATGAAACTAAGGTCAGAGATTTAGAAGGATTCGATTTTCAGCAAGGCCCCATCACCTTCCATAAGAATCAGGTACCGATTCAATTCTTTATCCCTGGCAATCAGTTCATAAAGAATCTTTTCTTCCCTTTCGATCCGGATCACATTCATCAGTTCTCCGGTTTGACGGGCCAAATCAAGAACAACCTTGGGAGCATCGTCAACAGGTATATTCACCCTGTATTCACACATCGCTCCGGCCGGATCAAAATGAGCAATCTGCTCCCTTCCATCCAGGTAGAACAGGGATTCGTAATGATCACCGACCATGGTCCATTCCGCATTTCTTGCATGGGCAAATGTCAGTCGAAAGGACTTTTTCACCAGATCCGGAACCTTGACCTTGTCCGCAGAAAACAGCCTCCTGAATAATTTGTCGATATTTCCGGTAATTCCGTGATTGTTCATATTATCCTTATCTAGCCCGAGAGCTGGTTTGACTTGATCAGGTACAGAACCCTCGCCTTTGCCCTTTTCAGACGCATCTTTGCAGCGCTCTCGGATATCTGCAACGCCTCACCGATCTCCTTATGCGATAGGTTGTCCTGGTACTTCATTAACAACAGCGCCTTCTCCTCCGGATGTATGTCGTTCATAATCCTCATCAGCAAATCATATTTGTCTGTATCATTCTCCCCCTCAAAATCCTGCTCATCCATGATTTCCGGAATTTCGTTGACCCGGTTCCAGTCGGGATAGTGAAGCCGTTTCTTTTTACGCAGGTAATCAATGCATTGATGATAGGTAATCGAATAAACCCAGGACGAAAATGATGAGCGGAACTGAAATTCAGGTAGCTTCTCGAAAACCTTTGCCAATATCGACTGAGTGAAATCTTCTCCAAGATCCCGGTTTCCGAGAAGATTTGAACACTTGTCAAAAACCTTGTGGTGGTATCGGTGATAGAGAACATCATACAATGAGGACTGACCTTCGACAATGATTAGACGTATGATCTCCTCATCCGTCACTTGCCTGTATATGTCATGAACCATTTACCAAAGAATTTTTACGCGAATTTACGACCAATCCGTTACTTTTTTTTAATGGCTCGTCTAAATAAGCAAAAAGAGGTAACTTTATCATTTATCAAACAATTAATCGGAGGATTTAAAATGAAAATCAATCGCTTAGCAATCTTACCTGTTCTGGCTATCTTCCCGCTCCTTACCAGTTGCGGAAAAGTGCCCCAAGCTGAAATCGACGCTGCAACCGTTGCCGTTGAAAATGCAAAAACTGCCCAGGCTGACCTTTATGTTCAGGCTGAATTTATGGCTCTTCAGGATTCACTCTCTGCCGTTATGGCTGCCATCGAAACCGAGAAGTCAAAACTTTTCAAGAGTTTCAAGGATGAATCTGAAAAACTGACTGCAGTTGTAACCCTGGCCGGTCAGGTTGCTGCCAATGCTCAGGTGCGTAAACAGGAAATGAAAGCAGAAGCAGAGACCATTCTCGCTGCTCTCATGAACGTTATGACCGAAAACGAAGCTTTGCTCGTCAAAGCACCCAAAGGCAAAGAAGGTAAGGCCGCACTCGAAGCCATCAAAGGTGACCTGGATGTTATTACCTCAGGAATTGCCGATGCTCAGGCGCTTCTTGCAAGTGATGACGTCATCAACGCACTGAACAAGGTACAGGCCCTGAAAGACAAAGCCGACGCCATCAATGTTGAATTGACGGGTGTGATTGAAAAGTATTCGGCTCGCAGAAGGTAATTTCTGTAAGTCTGGTAAATTTGCAAACCCCGGGTTTCCCCCGGGGTTTTATCTTTGTCAAGAAATGAGAAAGAACAGAAAGAAAAGATCGCTGATTATCTGGCTGATGGCTTTGGCAGCAATGCTGGGCACAGGACTGGCCATTTACCTGAGCATACCGGAATCTCCCGCGACTGAGATTGAGCAGGCAAGATCCACCATCCAGGAGGCAAGAAAAACCATCCATTCCGATTTCGTGCCCCCCAGTCTTCACGAGGCAGAATTGCTCTATGACACGGCCATGTCAAAATGGAAACAGGAAAATGAGCGGTTTTTCCTTTTCAGAAATTATGACACAATAATTGTTCTCGCAAAAAAGTCAAGAGAACTGGCGATTGACAGTCCCAGGCTGGCATCCCTACACCATGATGATTTTGCTGAAAACCTGGCTATTGATCTTGATGAGCTTAGTGCTCTTTCAAAGAAGCATCAGTGGCTTATCTCAAAATTACCCCTCGACAAAAGAACTTCCAATATGTTTGCCCGGGGAACCATTGAGTTGTCTGAAGCCTACCAGGCGTTAAACCGGGGACAGATGAAGGAAAGCCGCCGCATTGTTGATGATGCCCGGAAAAACCTCGAACAATCTGTTCATAAAACACTTGACCTGCTGGAATACTATTTCGAGTCATTCCCGGTTTGGGAAAAAAATGCCAGGGAGGCAATTAACCAATCCGCCAAAAGCCGATCAACCATCATCCTGGTCGACAAAATGGCGGCCAGATGTGAGGTATACTCGAAAGGAAAACTGGTTGCAGGATTTGACGCTGAGTTCGGTCCTAACTGGATCGGCACGAAGCATTTTTCAGGTGACGATGCAACCCCGGAGGGTGTTTACAAAGTCACCAAGAAAAAAGAGGGTCGTAACACAAAATATTATAAGGCCTTGCTCATTGATTACCCTAACCCTTCAGATAAGGTTCGATTCAATAAAGGAATCAGGGAAGGCCGCATTGCCAAAAATGCCAAGATCGGAGGTCTCATTGAGATTCATGGTCATGGAGGCAAAGGAACTCACTGGACCAACGGATGCGTTGCACTCCTGGATTCAGACATGGCCCGTCTTTATTCTCTGGTTAGCCTAAATACGCCTGTGATCATTGTCGGTTCTTTAACACCTTTGGACAAAATCCTTAATCAATGAACATGATTGATTTTCATGGTTTAAAACACCTGCTTGGGAAGCTGACCGGCAAGTTGTATGTAGTGCTTCCGTTAGTCGTTCTGGTGTGGGCTTTAGGGGTATATCTGCTGATGTTTGCCCTGTTGCCTGCATGGCAGGAATGGTCATCACGAAATTTCATCAGGAGCAACAAACTGGTTTATGAAGACTCCATTGATTCTGTTGCCTTTGTTAAGAATACAGGCCGGCTTGAAAGGCGCCTTGCCTCTGCAACCACCGGTGGAGCCTATATGGTCATAAACACCACATCAAACCGTTTCTGGCTTTATAAAAACCATGAGATCATTGGTGAAGGACAAGTTTCTACAGGGAGCTACATTCAACTGGTGGTTGATGAAAACAAAAACTGGATTTTCAAAACTCCTAAAGGTATACACACCATTAAGGGAAAAATAACAGATCCGGTTTGGAGAAGACCCGACTGGGCCTTTATTGAGGAGGGATTGCCCGTTCCGTCATCCACCCACCACAGCAGGTACGAATACGGAGTTCTGGGTGACTATGCACTCAGCCTGGGTGATGGATATCTGATACACGGAACCCTTTACCAGAGGCTTCTCGGAATGCCCGTGACCCATGGCTGTATAAGGATGAATGATCAAGACCTTGAAGCTGTTTTTAAAACCCTTCAGGTAGGTTCAAAAGTTGTCATTTACTGATTCTCCCTATGAAACCAATCTGGAAAATCTTTCTGATCATCCTCACCGTGCTGACCCTTGCATGGGCAACCTGGTTGCTGATCGCTGGCTGGAATGCCCCCAGGCATTACTGGTCAGATATGGACAAGAAAATTACTGAATCTCCTCAGGCCAGCAGAACCTGGGCACTGAGTCCGCGACTTGTTTCGGATATGAGTTTCCTTGAATCGAGGGTTGATCTCATGGCATCAGACTCCATCTCTTTGGTCGTCGACCTGAAAGATACCCTGATGTGGCTGGAGATGAAAGGGATCTCATTTCACCCGGTCAAAATTACCCGTGTGAATCTGCCAAAAGCCCTGAACAAACTTGACGCTCCCAGAATACGTTTTCTTTTCGGCTCCCCGTCGCCGGTCTCCAAAAACACCAGCACCATTGAGAGAGAACCAATTACGGTGATTCAGGCTCCAAAAGACACCATTGAGGCTGCCCAGAACATCTTTACGCCTGACACCACCATGAATCACCAAACCATTTTCTCCTACCTGCTTTCAAACGGGATTAGCCTGGTGGTCACGGGCTGGGACGAGAACCATCCGGTCATAAACCGGGTGAAATTCAATGCCGGTAAGCATATTCGGTACCTCGGCAGTCTCATGACCTCAAGATGGCACCGGGATACGCTGCCCTATCATCCGGTCATCCACCTGACCATCCCCTCAAAAGAGGCCATGGTGATATACCGTGCGCTGCCCCAGCACCCCAGGGTAGTGATCCGAATGCCAGATTTTTAGAAAACGAAAGTCTACTGCTTCTTTTTGGCCTTAGCCTCCCGCTCCATCTTTTCAAGGTAGGGAACTCCTTCGGTAATCCACCTGGCAGCATCCTTGCCCAAAAGGAAATGATCGAACCATTGAACAATCCGTTCGGTATAGTCCTTCATGTTCTCTTCTTTTCGCAGGCCATGGTTCTCGCCGGCATAGACCAGCATCACCATCTGTTTTTCCATCCGGCGCATGGTAGAATAAAGTTCAATCCCCTGATGCCAGTCGACGGCCCCATCCTGATCCCCAAAGGCAACCAGCAGCGGTGTTTTGATATTTGCAGCCTGAAACATGGGTGAATTTGAAAGGTACTTGTCCATGATCTCCCAATAAGGCCGGGTAAACCGCCCCTGGCTGGTTTCAAAGATACCCTGGTTGGGCGAACCGGTGTTCCAGTAGATCTCGGTGTACATCGATATCATATCGGTCAAGGGAGCACCAGCCACCGCGGCTGAAAACAGATCGGTCTGGGTGATGATGAAAGCGGTTTGATAGGCACCCCAGCTGTGTCCCATCAAACCAATCCTGGACTGGTCAATCATACCGGTTGAAATGACCTTTTCTACTGCAGGCACAACGCATTCCACGGCAGAAAAACCAGGGTCATCCAAACGGTAGATAATATCAGGCTGAAATACAAAAAAACCGTTCTGAACGTAATTGGTGATATTATAGGAGCTTTTTTCAGATGGGTTGATGTAACTATGGAGGCTTGTTGAACGTATTTCATATATGTATACCACCATTGGATATCTCTTACCGGGCTCATAACCTGCCGGGTAATGCAGAACCCCCTGAAGTGGTTTACCGTCCTTGTTTTGAAAATCAACCAGTTCAGCCTTACCCCACAGAAAATCTTCCTGTTGCGGATTGGTAGCAACCACCACCCCGGGATTGACAAAATCCTTGCCGGTCAGTTTCAGTACCGGCGACTCATCATAGGTGGAGGTTGTAAAGATGAAACGGTCGGCCTGCCTGGCAGGGGTCAGTCCGTAAACCCTCCTGCTCTCATATATAAGGGTCTGCGGCTGACCTCCCCACTTCATGACCGCATAACCCGTCTCTTTCGATTTATCGCCTGACATTGATAAGTACAGGGGCTCTTTGGGATCCAGGTATGGCTCCTCCCAATTGATCCGGTTGATCCGGTAAATGATCTCCTTTTCACGCCCCTGGGTCAGTTTCATGGACTTCTTTCCATCGGGGGTCACAGCCCAAACATCAAATTCATCGTAAAGCAAAACCCACTGGTCATCTTTCATCCATCCTCCCATACCGAAGGGAGGCCTAACCTCTGCGGGATGATCGTCCCTGATGTCCCAGAAAGGCACGGGTGCAGTGGCGGTAAGATTAGTGTGAGTTCCGGTTGAAAGGTGGTACGACCACCAGTTGTTATCAGAAAAATAAAGTATGTACCCACCTCCGGGCGATCCGTTCAGATAACCGGTGTGACGCTCTAGAATCAGTTCCCTTGCTCCGGTTCTGAGATCCACCCTGAGGTAATCTTGATAAGTCAGCCTGAACTGTGGCTCATATTTTTTGCCACCTGAGATCCATCCGAAAGGCTGATTGTTGGCGATGCCGGCCTGTTCATAAACTGAATCGGCGACCTGCATGAATAACCCGGATTCAAGATTCCAAACCGAAAGAAATGAGCGGTTACTATCCTGACTGTAGGTCTTCTGCTGCCTGGGCTGAATCTGGGGATCCCTCCAATGCCAGACATCCACCCCGGGTAACTTCTCGTCCTTGGCTGGCATTGCTTTATCCACTTTCTTCACATCCTGGGTGGCTGTACTGTCTTTGACCTCAGGCTTAGAACGATCCTTCTTTTTTTCCTTCGGGGTCCATGGCCTGATACCGAAGATCATACTCTTTTCATCATCCGACCAGGTCAGTCGGTTTGCCGCCACTCTCATTTTATCAGGAAATCCATGATGTGATAAAGGGTTGAATATTTCGGGCAGGCTGTTTTTGTAAACATTCCTGATTACCAGTATCTGATGGTTCTCCTCCTCAAAATCGTCCGACTTCACGGTTTTCATGAATGCAAGGCTGACGCCGTCCTTTTCCCAGGTCAATTGGGTAAACGAAACCGTATCGCTGTTGAGGATCCTTATTGATTGGTTCTTCAGGTCAAGAAGTTCGACCCCGTGGCCGGTCGGGTTAACAGGCTGAACGATGTATGAAAGAAAATCACCCGGCTTGTTAAAGCCATAATCACTGACATTACCGAGTGTCCGGGAACTACCGGTTTCAAGGTTCATAAGCAGGAGGTCGGTACCCTTGCCCTTAAAATCTTTTGGAGGATACATTGAGGCAGCCAGCCAAGGCCCCTTCTCGGGAAGCCTGAAACTGCTTACCTCCTTGACTACCTGCCTTTTTCCGGTCATCAGATCCAGGATGCCCATCTGATAACGCAGGGGCTGCTTTTTCTCTTCAAGTGCCTCCTGCTCTTTTTTGGAAACCCCAATCCGGAAAACCGCAAATTTCGAATCCGGTGAGAACTGTAATCCGCTTGCATAAGCCTCGCGGTACAGGGTATCCTTAGCATAACCCTTTATGTACAAAGTGTCTGCCCCTTCTTCATTTGCGATCTGATAAGCAATCCAAAGTCCGTCCTGGCTGATCAGGGCACCCTGAAGGCGTTCCCAGGTTTTATAATCGGCTGGTGTCAGTGATTTTTTTTCCTGAGCTTGAACAACGGAAGCATTGGCAAAAAGAGCCAACAGGAGCAACAGAGCTATCTTTCTCATGGTTTCAGTTTTGAATTTTCGGGATGCAATTTAAATAATTTTCGGGGGGATCTGATCCATGGCACGTTCGGCCAGAGCAGCAATGGTAAGCGAAGGATTGACACCCGGGTTTGCTGAGATGGCAGAACCGTCGATTACATATAGGTTCTTGTATCCGAAAACCTTATGATCCCGGTCAATGACACCATCGGCTTCGCTACTGCCCATGCATGCACCCCCCAGAATATGTGCCGTGGTAGGAATTCCAAAGAGTGATTCGGTGGGCAAAACCAATGGTTTACCATTCACCAGCCGGGCATATCTCCAGGCCAGCTCCTGTGCTTCAGGTATAAAGGCTGAGGGCTTTTGTCCACTGGTGTGTCTCGAGCTTAATCCGAATACTCCCCGAACCAGAGAAAGGGTGCTGGGGTGTGTTTGCATAAATAGCAGAATCGTGGTGCTTTTTGCCCAATTCCTGACAGTGAATGCCTTGAAGTTGGAGCGAGGGTGTCGCGCAAAATCCCACAAGAGTTTTCCGAGCCTGACCGGAAAACTGGCTCCGGAGATCATAGGTGCCATGAGAAGCCTCCAGAATCCCGATCCGTTCGGATACCTGACAGGCTCCAGGTGAGAAAACTCATCTGTGTGCAATATGGAACCGATTGCAATGCCCTCGGAGAAATCGGTTTCCGGATTCCGGCTGATCACCCCGATCAGCGCCTCGCTGTTGGTTCTGACATCCATGCCAACCCGGTCTGAAAGTCTCGGCAAACCTCTTCTCTTAAGCTTCAGCAACAGCGGAACGGTACCCAGCACACCTCCCGAAAAAACAAATGCTCTGGCAGTAAGCACCCTCCTTTTTCCTCCTCTTGTCCGTACCGAAACCTCATAACCTTGCTCACCCGTTTCACCCAGGGGATGTAACCGGGTGACCCTGATTTGCTCCCACAACTCCATCCCGGCATCTGCAGCCAAACTGAGATAGTTCTTATCCAGGGTGTTCTTGGCGTTGTAGCGGCAACCAACCATGCATCCGCCACAGAACCGGCAACCTTCACGATCAGAACCCTTGCCCCCGAAATAGGGGTCGGGCACCACCTTTTCCGGCTCACCAAAAAAAACAGCCGCCCTGGTGGCTTCGAACCGGCTTTCAAGTCCCATCTCTTCAGCCAGCTTGCCCAAAAACCTGTCGGCCGGTCCGGGGTGGGGATTGGGCACGGCACCCAGCATCTCAGCCGCCTTTTGGTAATAAGGCTTCAACTCCCTCTCCCAATCAAGCAGCCGGGCCCAATGGCCGTTTGAAAAAAACCCGCCCGTTGGAACCGGAAGGGTGTTTGCGTAAACCAGGGATCCCCCTCCCACCCCTGCACCAGCCAACACAGTCATGTGCCTGAACATGCGGATCCTGAAAAAACCCCTGAAACCCAATCCCGGCATCCAGAACCACTTCCTAACATTCCAGTTTGTTTTGGGAAAATCATCCGGACCAAATCTCCTGCCCTGTTCAATGACCAGCACACGGTAACCCTTTTGCGACAGACGCAAAGCAGAGACCGATCCCCCAAAACCGGATCCCATAACGATAAAATCGTAATCCAATGATAACTCCTGGCTCATGGACACGAAGTTGTCAAATATTTGCAACAACAAAAAAAAGTGCCTACTTTAGCCTGATAATCAAATAGTTTACATCAATCGATTGAAATATAGATAAGATATGAAAATGAGAACATTATTCTTTCTGTTACCGCTGACACTTGCTCTTTTAACAGCTTGCAACAGCGCTCCCCCAAAGGATGCTAACGAGCAGCCTTTTACCGATGTGGTTCATCCGGCATGGATGAAGGATGCCATTATTTACGAAGTAAACATCCGTCAGTTCAGCACTGAAGGAACATTTTCGGCATTTGCCGAACACCTTCCGCGTTTGAAAGAGTTAGGGGTAGACATTCTTTGGCTAATGCCGGTCCACCCCATTGGAGTCAAAAATCGCAAAGGTGGACTGGGATCCTATTACAGCGTTTTGGATTATAAAGGTGTAAATCCTGAATTCGGAACCATGGAGGATTTCAAAGCGATGCTGAGCCAGGTTCACGATCTGGGTATGAAGCTGATCATTGACTGGGTTCCCAACCATTCTGCATGGGACAATCCCCTGGTGGACTTGCATCCTGATTGGTATGCAAAAGACAGCACAGGGAAAATGTTCTCACCCTGGGATTGGACCGATGTGGTTCAATTTGATTACAGTCAGAGAGGCCTCAGGGACTACATGACCGAGGCCATGCAGTTCTGGCTGACTGAGGTAGGGATTGACGGATTCAGACAGGATGTGGCCCACCAGGTGCCTGTAGATTTCTGGAATGAACTGAGACCGGCCCTGTTGGAGGTAAAACCCGATATGATGCTTCTGGCTGAAGCTGAGAACAGGGAACTGCATCAGCATGCCTTCGATGCCAGCTATGCCTGGGAGTTTCACCATTTGATGAATGAAGTGGCAAAAGGGGCTAAAACCGTGGCAGTTCTGGATTCGTATTTTGAAAGAGCTGACTCAACATACAACGAGCAGGACATCCGGATGTATTTCACCTCCAATCACGATGAAAATTCATGGAACGGAACAGAATTTGAAAGATTGGGCGATGCCACTGAGGTTATGGCGGTTCTCTCTTACTTACTGCCGGGCATGCCTTTGATCTATAACGGGCAGGAAGCTGGCTTCAACAGGAGATTGCTATTTTTCGAAAAAGACTCCATCGACTGGGTTGATCATCCATTCAATGAACTTTACCACTCGCTCAATCGTTTAAAAAAGGAAAACCAGGCCCTTTGGAATCCCGGTTTCGGCGGAACTTATGAAAGAATCAATAACGGCCAGGATGATAAGGTCATAACATTTATTAGACAAGGTGATGATAATCAGATAGTTGCTGTCTTTAACCTCTCGGCCATGAATGTAACGGTTACCCTCAAACATAAGAATCTTAAAGGGGTTTACCTGAATTACTTCACCGGCCAGGAGATGACCCTGCAGAATGGTACCTTTGACCTGTCACCCTGGGAATACCAGGTATTTGTGAAGTAACCTTTTAATGATATGATGATAACCAAAAAGTCTTTCCTGCTGGTCGCATTGTTTTTCAGCATGTTTCTCAAACCAGTCTCAGCACAGGATATTCTTGATCCCGACATCATTCCCGATCCCAGATCCACAAGGGTCTTTTACTCTGTGTTTGTGCAATCCTTCTGCGACAGCAACGGTGACGGCATAGGGGATATTCCCGGACTGATATCCAAACTCGATTATTTGCAGGACCTGGGTGTAGGTGGATTATGGCTTCTACCAGTGCATCCCTCGCAAAGCTATCATAAATATGATGTAAGCGACTACCGGGGAATCCATCCGGATTACGGTACCCTTGACGATTATCGTCTTTTGGTCAGGGAGGCTCATCAGAGGGGAATGGTGATCCTGCTTGACCTGGTGATCAACCACACCTCTAACCGGCACCCTTGGTTTGAGAATGCCGCATCGGGCAAGCGCAGTCCTTTTCGTAATTATTATGTCTGGACCGGCGACACCTCTCAAATTAACAAAGATCGACATCATTGGCACCAGGTAAGGGGAACGGATGGAATAAAAAAAGGTGGCGACCGCTACTACGGTTTCTTCTGGTGGGAGATGCCCGATCTGAATTTTGATGAACCAGCGGTTCGCAGGGAGATCATCAGCATTGGCAACTTCTGGCTGGATGAGATCGGAATTGACGGTTTCAGGCTGGATGCCGCCAAATATATCTATCCTGAAGACCAACTGAACAAAACCCTGGCGTGGTGGAATGAATTCCGAAAAGAATTGAGCCGGGAAGGGAAAGACCCCTGGATCGTTGGTGAAATCTGGGGAGGGACCAGTGAGGTTGCTCCCTATCTGAAAAATGGAATTGATGCGGGATTCAATTTTGAGCTGTCAGACACCATCATTGCCAGCCTGAAATCAGGCACCGACCATGGGATCCTGCAAACCTGGAGCAAATCCAACCGGCAATACACGCTCACCCAACCCAGTCATGATGACGCTATATTTCTCACCAACCACGACATGAACCGCATCATGACTCAGCTTGATGGAAATATGGAAAAGGCGTTCTCGGCAGCATCTCTGCTGCTAACCCTGCCGGGTAACCCATTCATTTATTACGGTGAGGAGATCGGCATGCTGGGCGAGAAACCGGATGAGTATATTCGCGAGCCCTTTTTGTGGAACCTTGAAGGCAGCGATCCCGGGCAAACCACCTGGCAAAAACCCTGGAAGTCGAGTTCCAAAACTGTTAAGCCCCTGTTCTTCCAAATGGATGATCCTAAATCCCTTTTCAACCACTACCGGAGCCTGGCAGGTCTCAGAAATGAGAATACCGCGCTTCACAAAGGCTGGACCAATCCCATTTTAACAGGTAATAATAATGTCGTTTCCTTTATCCGGGAGGCTCCCCACGAACGGGTGCTGGTTCTGATCAACCTGAGTGACCAGATCGAGAAAACAATGGTTCCGGCCAATTTCAGGACGGAGAAAATGCTTTATTCGACTCACCCGGTATTTAAGCGCTCTGCCAATGAGGCATATCTGCAACCTTATTCCACTTTTATCATAAAAGTTCATTAACAGGGGACAAAGATCGTTCACTCCACTCCAAATTCAGCTACCTTTCGGAGCACAAAAAGGATTCTGATATGAGTGGGGTTTTCGGAGCAATTTCTTCAGAACAGGTTGTTAGCGAAGTATTTTACGGAACCGACTACCATTCCCACCTGGGGACCAAACGGGGTGGAATGGCATTTTATCGTTCCCCGGAAGGTTTTATCCGGGCCATTCATAGTCTTGAGAGCTCTTACTTCCGAAACAAATTCGACCAGGAGCTTAACCGTTTCAGTGGCAACATTGGTATTGGAGTCATAAGCGACACCGACAGCCAGCCCATCCTCGTCAACTCCCACTTGGGCATGTTTGCCATCGTATCGGTAAGCAAAATTCATAACCTTGAGGAGTTAACCCATTACTTTCTTTCAAAGAACGCCCAGTTCGTCGAAACCAGTCAGGGTTTCACCAATCCTACGGAACTGGTTTCGAAGCTGATCTGCGAAGAGGCCGATTTTGTTTCGGGTATTGAGAATGTATTTCGCCGGATCCAGGGGTCATGTTCAATGTTGATCATGACCCCTGACGCAATACTGGCTGCACGCGATAAGCTTGGAAGAACGAGCCTGGTCATCGGACAAAACCACAAAGGTTTTGCGGTGGCTTCTGAAAGCTGTTCCTTTGCCAACCTGGGGTATGAGACCAAGTACTTTCCCGGTCCTGGCGAGATTGTGCGTATCAAACCCGAAGGCTGGGAGACATTAAAAAATCCAGGTGAAAAAATGCAGGTCTGCGCCTTCCTGTGGGTCTACTATGGATATCCCCCCTCAGAATACGAAGGGATCAATGTGGATGAAACCCGTTACCGGTGCGGCGCCGCTCTTGCCAGACGTGATTCGGTGGAGGCTGATTTCGTCAGTGGCATTCCTGATTCTGGAGTGGGGCACGCCTTCGGATACAGCAACGAACGAAAATTGCCCTATAAACGGGCCTATACCAAATACACTCCAACCTGGCCCAGAAGTTTCATGCCTCAGGATCAGGAAACCCGCGACCTCGTTGCCCGGATGAAACTGATCCCTAACAAGAAACTGGTGGAAGGCAAAAGCATCGTTTTTTTAGATGACAGCATCGTCAGGGGCACCCAACTGAAAGACAACACCCGCGACCTTCATGCCTGCGGCGCACGTTCGGTTCACATGCGCATTGCATGTCCACCTCTCACCTTTCCTTGCATGTTTCTCAATTTCTCCCAGTCGCGATCAACCCTTGAACTTGCCACCCGCAAAGCCATACATCAACTTGAGGGAGGCGAGGATCACCTTGAGGAGTATGCCAATCCGCTTTCAGGAAAGTATGATGAAATGGTTGAGCAGATCCGGAAAAACCTGGGCCTTGACTCCCTACTCTATCAAAACCTGCAGGATCTCATCGAGGCCATAGGCATTCCCAAAGAGAAACTTTGCACCCACTGCTGGGACGGAAGTTCTACTTTCTGATCCAGTTTCTGGCATTCACAAAAGCCTCTATCCAGGGGGCAACTTCATCCATCCTTTTCACGGGATAATGAGCCCACTGCCATGGCAGGAAAGCCCTCTCAAGATGGGGCATGATGGCAAGATGCCTGCCATCGGTAGAACAGAGGGCTGCCACCCCATCAGGAGAACCATTTGGATTACCTGGGTATTCTGTATGGCTGTATCGGGCCACTACCTGATATCCAACCCGTTGCCGGGGGAAATGAAAACGCCCTTCGCCATGGGCAACCCATATCCCCAGCCTGGTTCCTGACAATGATCCCAGCATGACCGAGGTGTTTTCCTCAACATCAACCGAAAGAAATGCCGATTCAAACTTATGAGAGGCATTGACCCTCATCTTGGGATGATCATCCGCATTCAGGCCGAGGAGGTTGAGTTCCATCATCAACTGGCATCCGTTGCAAACACCAAGACTCAGGGTATCCGGCCGCTTGTAAAACCGCTCAAGGGCCTTGCGTGCCTCAGGATTGTAGAGAAAAGCTCCCGCCCAACCCCTGGCCGATCCCAGTACATCACTGTTCGAAAACCCTCCGACAAAAACAATCATATTGATATCTTCAAGGGTTTCACGCCCCTGGATGAGATCGGTCATGTGAACATCCTTGACATCCATTCCTGCAAGGTACATGGCATAGGCCATCTCCCGGTCTCCGTTCACCCCCTTTTCCCTGATGATGGCGGTTTTGACACCACTGGCCTCCCTGGTACCCGGCTGAAGATTCATGTCTGCCATCCTTCCGGTGAAATGCTTCGGAAACTTAAAGCTAAGTGGCTGCGATTTGTAATTCTCAAAACGCTTGCGCGCCATCTCCTTTCCGGCTTGTCTCTCCTCGAAGAGCCAGGAGGTCGAAAACCAAAGATCCCGGTAATGGTCAATATCCAGTTCAAACTCCTCACCATTGTGTCTGATCCGGACCACCCGGTCATCCGTGTAACTACCTATGCGATAATGCACTACGCCCCGGGAGACAAGAAAACCCGAGACCGTGACCGGATCATCTACCTGAATCACAACGGCTGGTTGCTCTGAAAACATTACTTTGATCAGGTCTGCAACAGGAAATTCCCTAAGGTCAATTTCCAGTCCCCCCTTCTGGTTCGGAAAACACATCTCCAGCAGTGCAGTGATCATTCCTCCGGCTGACACATCGTGCCCGCTCAATACCTTTGCCTCGCCAATGATCTCCTGCAGCGTGTTAAATGCGCCAGCGAAAACCTTACCCGGCAGCGCGTCGGGATGCTCCTTTCCGATCGAATTAAGAACCTGATAGAGACTGCTTCCGCCAAGGCTGAAGTTGCCATCAGACAGGTCTATGTAAATAAGGGTAGAACCTTGAACTGCAGCCAGAACCTGGGGAACAACCCCCCGAATGTTGCTGACTTCAGCAACGGTGGAAACAATCACAGTTCCCGGAGAATATACCACTGATCCGTCGGGGTATTTCTGGGTCATTGACATGGAGTCTTTTCCGGTTGGCACATTAATGCCCAGATCACAGCAAAAATCACTCAAAGCCTTGACCGCTTTATATAGGCGAGCATTTTCTCCGGGATTTCGCGCCGGCCACATCCAGTTGGCCGACAGCGAAACGGAACGGATTCCGTCAACCAGCGGGGCCCACACCAGATTGGTCAGGGATTCTGCAACAGCCAGGCGGGATCCTTGAGCCGGATTGGCCAGGGAGGCCACGGGCGCATGCCCTATGGAGGTTGCAACCCCCGCACTGCCGGCATAATCAAGAGAAACCACCGCCAGGTCATTAACCGGTAATTGAATCTCACCTGCGCATTGCTGAACCACTCCCCGACCGGTCACCGAGCGGTCAACCTTGTTGGTGAGCCAGTCTTTACAGGCGACCGCTTCGAGCCGGATCACCTTCGATAGCAATTCCTGAAAATCAGAATAATGCTCTGGTTCAGAATAGGAAAAATGCTGCGAGCTATCCTGCAGTTCCGTTTTCGGAGGATGTCCGAAAAGGTAGGTAAGATCCAGATCTATGGGATTGACCTTCTCAGCTTTCGACCTGAAAACAAGCCTCCCGTCTGATCCCGTGGTGCCAGCACGGTACAAAGGTGCCCGCTCCCGGTCAGCGACCCGCTTTAAGAAGTCAAGTTCTTTATCGTTGATTACAAGCCCCATGCGCTCCTGAGATTCATTGCCAATTATTTCACGGGCCGACAGGGTTGGATCACCAACCGGCAATTGATCGATATCAATCACACCTCCGGTGGCTTCAACCAGCTCAGAAAGACAGTTAAGGTGCCCGCCTGCCCCATGATCATGAAGAGAAATAATCGGATTATGCTCAGATTCGGTCATGGCCCGCAAGGTATTGTAAACCCTTTTCTGCATTTCGGGATTTGACCTTTGAACGGCATTCAATTCAATGGTGTTGTCAAACTCACCGGTAGCCACCGACGAAACAGCACCGCCACCCATTCCGATACGGTAATTGTCACCACCCAAAACCACGATGGCATCCCCTTCTGCAGGGATATCCTTAATACTGTCGCTGCGTCTGCCAAATCCAACCCCCCCGGCCAGCATGATGACCTTATCATATCCGTATGTTCTTTCCCCCTCCCGGTGCTCAAAAGTGAGCAAACTTCCACACAGCAGCGGCTGTCCGAATTTGTTTCCAAAGTCACTGGCTCCGTTGGATGCCTTGATCAGGATCTCAGCAGGATCATGATAAAGCCAGGCACGCTGTGCAACTCCATGCTCCCAGTCACGGTCGTCAGAAAGCCTGGGATATGAGGTCATATATACCGCCGTTCCAATAAGCGGAATGCTTGCCTTTCCTCCGGCCATCCTGTCGCGGATCTCCCCCCCTGTACCGGTGGCCGCACCGTTGAAGGGTTCGACGGTGGTCGGAAAATTGTGGGTCTCTGCCTTCAGGGAAATAACCGATTCGATCGGTTTTACAGCAAAATAATCGGGACGGTCTTGCCT
>CAYGOU010000003.1:2501-13532 GCA_964351455.1 uncultured Porphyromonadaceae bacterium | reverse complement strand
TGCCTGACAGGTGCAAACTGGCCGATTACAGGTCCGGATATGAAAGCCACATTGTCTTTGTAAGCCGAAACGATCCGGTTGGGATTCTCACTGGAGGTCTTTCGGATAAGTCCGAACAGTGATAAAGGCATCTCCTTTCCATCGATGATGAACTTTCCGTTGAAGATTTTATGCCTGCAATGCTCAGAGTTGACCTGTGAGAACCCGAAAACCTCAGAATCTGTAAGCCTGCGACCGATCTTAAGAGACACCTCCTGAAGATAGGCCACCTCATCCTCGCTGAGTGCCAGTCCTTCCCTCAGATTATAGCCAGCGATGTCATCAACCTCTTTGACCGGCTCAGGAAGCAGGTTGACCCTGAAAACCTCCTGATCAAGCTCCGGATAATACCGTTCCAGCATCCTGTCATAAGCCGAACCCTCATCAACCTGTTCAAAACGCTCGATCCTGGTGATCCCGGAGAGGCCCATGTTCAGAGCGATTTCAACGGCATTCGTTGACCAGGGGGTGATCATTTCCTTGCGGGGACCGATGAAGGGTCCTGGGATTACCTCCTGGTCAATATAATCAGCCTGGCCAAAAAGCCAGACAAGCTTTTCGAGGTCATTACGGGAAAGACTGCTGTTGGTTTCGATGCAGTATACCTCCCGCTCTTTTCCGAAGAATTTGATCATTGGGGAAAGTTTAATCTGCAAATTTAAGAAACCTCATTTAAGAATGGTCCGCATGATCCTCAGCTTTGCTCGAGTGTAAGGTGGATACTTGAAATAAGGTTCGAACCAATTTGAATGAATCAGCACCGACCGGCTGTGTGAAAACTCCTCGAGGCCTGCCTGCCGGTGGTATTTGCCCATCCCAGAAGACCCCCTCCCTCCGAAGGGCAGGTTGGGGTTGCCAATGTGCATGACCACGTCGTTGACGCAACCACCTCCGAATGAAACCATGCTAAACCATTTTTTAACTGCATGTGAACTGCGGCTAAAGAGGTAAAAGGCAAGGGGCACCTCATGACTCTGAATAATATTAAGGGCTTCATCATCATCCCGATAGGTGATTACAGGCAGAAGCGGACCGAAAATTTCTTCTTGCATCACAGGTTCAGAAATTGCACAGGGATAAAGAATGGTCGGTGATATTCTTTTCGTTTCGGAATCAAATGAACCACCATAAAAGACTGAGGACTGGTCCACCAGTGCTTTAAGTCGCTGAAAATGATGCTGGTTAACAATACTGGCGTAATGTAATGAATTCAGCGGTTGCTGTCCGTACATCCGCTTAAGCTGAGCCGAGAGGTAACTCAGAAAAATATCAGCATCCTCTTCATGGATGAGCACATAATCGGGAGCAATACAGGTCTGCCCGGCGTTTATAAATTTTCCCCAGGCTATTCTCTGAGCCGCTTTTTCCAAATCTGCATCCCTGAGAATCAGAGCGGGAGATTTGCCTCCCAGTTCAAGGGTAAGGTGCGACAGATGCTCAGCGGCAGCTTTCATGACAATTTTACCAACCCTGCTGCTTCCTGTAAAAAACACCTTTTGAAAGGGTAGTTCAAGCAGATTGCTCGACTCCTCAACTCCCCCCTCCACAACTTTAACATATTCGGGCGTGAAACAAGTCTCCAGCATTTCACGCATTAGTGCTGAAGAGTTGACCACCAGCTCACTGGGTTTGACCATGGCGGTATTGCCTGCGGCTAGCGAAGAAATCAGTGGTTTTAAGGTAAGTAGAAAGGGGTAATTGTAAGAACCGATGATGAGCGACTGCCCGTATGGCTCATGATAGATGCGGCTCCTGCCAGGCAGATTGGGCAGGTTGGTCGGCACTCGTGCCGGCCGCGACCAACGAAGAAGATTTCTTTTAAGCCATTTAATCTCCTGCATGAGGGCTGCTGTCTCCGTCAAGAAAGTCTCGAAGGGGGGTTTTCTGAAATCCTCCCAAAGCGCATCCATCATGGCCGGTTCATGCTTTTTCAACTCACTCCGCAATTTCTCAAGCTGATCCAGCCTCCATCTGACGTTGCGGGTACACCCCGTTTGGTAAAAGTCCCGCTGAAGTTCGAAGCCATCCACGAAAGGATTCATAAATTCACAGGATAAGATTTAACGTTGAGGTCGAAAATACGTATTATGAAGGTAAGGCATGCCCATGACTGATAAAATTACAGAGGTAATCATGCAGCGGATACGTGAAGGAGACCAGCTGGCCTTTGCCCGGCTGATCGAAATGACTCAAAAAGATGCTTACCGCATGGCTAGCCGGTATACTGGTTCGACCGAGACCGCTAGGGACCTCGTTCAGGAGGCATATTTAAAATGCTGGATCAGCCGGGAAAGATTGCCTGAAAAAGAGCGGATAAAGGCATGGATCCTTACTACGGTCAGAAACCTGGCCATCGACCATCTGAGGAGGGAAGGCAGACACCGGTCATGCGACAAGGTCGATTTGAGCGGGATAAGGGCAGACACCGGTCCAGGTGAAAAAGAATATGATGCATTCCATGCTCTGGTATGCCTCTGGGTTTCTTCCCTTCCGAAAACACAAAGGCAGGTCTTCATGATGAGGGATCTTGAGGACATGAAAATAGCAGCGGTCATGGAGGCAACAGGCCTATCGGAAGGTAGTGTTAAGACCAACCTGTACCATGCCAGAAAGAAGTTACATCAATGGCTAAAAAACCAAGGATATCAACCATGAAAAGAGATGCGAAGTTGAATTGCAGGCAGGTGAATCCAATGCTTTACCTAAAAAGGGATGAAATGAATGATGCTGAAATGAGTGTACTATATACTCATCTTCATGCCTGCGATAAATGTAGCAGGATCCGCGACACCGTTGAAAAAACCATTCATTTGCTAAGACCACCGGATGACTTAACATGGCATGAAGAAAAAGAGCTTATTGATATCAAAACAATCATGGGCTCAGAGACAAAGTCAAAACGGCAAACAAAACCAACACTCAAGGTTCTGGCTGGCAGAATCAGCAATGTTGCAGCTGTTTTGCTAATAATGCTTTTCATCGCAGAACAATCATTCTCAGTTCAGAAAATTCGGAGACTGGAAAAGAGATTCACCCAGATTTCTCATGACGAGAAAACCCGGACCATTGACCGGATTACCCTTTACCAGTCAAAGGCACTAAACAACAGGTTCCCCGTTGTTTCCGGAACCAGATTTCATTGGAATTCTGCGGATTCTGCTCATATCTCAGAGGCCTATTTGAGATCTGTTCCCCGCCCTTTCCTTGCCCTGATTCAATCCAAAATCAATCCACAAAAAAACATGAATCATGAAAAAAACTAGAGTGATGCTAAAAGCCCTGGGCCTTTTGACCATGCTTTTCCTGCTGCCAGGCTGCCTCGACATCTACCTGACCACCACGGTTCATCCGAATGGATCGCTGACAAGAACCATGGTTTTTGAAGGAGATTCAGCTGATATTGTTGAAAATTCACTTTACATGCTGGTTGACGAAAAATGGGACACCGCATGGTACACTGTTGATAAGGAGAAGCTCAAATTCGTTGCCGACCGGAAATTCAAGAATGCCAGGGAAATGAACAGAATCCTGAATCCGGCCGACACCAACAGGTTGCAAATACGCTCTGAAGCCAGGCTTGAAAAGCGGTTCAGATGGTTCTTCACCTACCTCGATTATACCGAAACTATGCTTGCAACGAATCCATTCAAAACCATCGGAGCAGAGGAATACCTGACTGAGAATGAACTCAGGCTGATAAAAATGGATGATGAACAAAGGGAGAAAGATACTACGTACCAGGAGGAAGAATTTGCACAAGCCGAAAAGAATTTTGAACTATTCATAGCCAGATCGGTTTTGGTGGAGTTTGTCAGCCTATTTATAACAACCCCTGAACTGGTAACGGCTTCGGGCCTAACAAAAGAGGAATTCGAAAATAGCAGGGAGGCACTTTTGCTGCATCTTCAGAAGAATTCGGATTTTACCAGTCTTGAGGATATGCTTTATGAAACAGCCAGGTACTTCGACATGGAATTCATTGAAAGCCTTGATGAAAAGTACAAGGACCATTACGCGAATATGGCATCGAAACTTAATTTTGTACAGGGGTTATGGGACGACAAGTTCACAATATCCTTAAGGATGCCGGGCTTGATGATGGATACAGGAAGCAAGGAACTTGTCGGAAACAACTCAAGTTGGAAAATAGATCCCTTTAAGTTCTATTTGGATGATTTTTCAATGCAATGTGAAAGCAGGATCGTAAATACCTGGGCTTTTGTGATTTCAGGAATCATAATTATCATTGCCCTGATAAGCATTTCAACAGGATTGTTAAAAAAAAGAAAGAAATAATTTCACTTTTTGATATTTATTGATAAAAAAGCAATTAATTTGCCGTGAAATAATTAATAAACATGGCAACAACTATCTATTTTACCGAAACTAAGGATTTCAAAATCATCAAGGATCAGATCCTTGCTCAGGAGGATTATTTTCTGGTATATGTATATGCAGATACCACCAATGTAAGGATTCCCAAGGAGATGATCAGAGAGCTTCCGGTATACGGAAATAACCTGATTTGGATCGATACCGCCAATTTGGACAATGCCGCTGTATCCAATCATATTGCGTTAACCATTGGACAGTTGTTGAATCCTGAAGAAGACATGGTTTTTCAGGTGGTTTCAAAGACGGCCAAATTTGAAAAGCTGGTTATATTCCTTCGCAATCAGGGCATTGCTGTTGACTGGATTGGGGGAGAGGCAGAAAAAGCCATCAAGCCGGCTACTAAAACCAGAAAGCCCCGCGCTGCAAAAAAAGCCAAATCTGTTGTAGCAGAGGGAGCAGAGGCTCAACCTCCCAAAAAGAGGGGCAGGCCCAAAAAGGTACAAACCGTAGCCGAATCAACGCCCAAAGCTGAAAAACCAGCAAAAAAGAGTAAAAAGACCAAGACAGCTGCCCCCAAGAAAACTAAGGTCGTCAAAACTGAAAAGCCCAAAAAGAGCAGGGTTATCAATGAGTTCACAGAGGAGCAGGTAAAGGAGAAGATTCTGGCTTTAGGCGACCTGGATTACAGCAGTGAACAGTTCCTGCTGTCGCTTTTGAAGCTGCCAAAGATCCGCAGGCCAAAACTCGTTGCGAAAATGGTTGAAATGATCAAAGCAACAACCTCGGAAGATGATTTGCAGGCAGGTGAAATGATTGACAATTTCGTTCGCCTGAATCTGCTTGAAGTCAATCCTCTTTCAGGAAAGATCAATTACAAAGACTGACAATCCATAAAAAAAAAGCCCGGCCTTCAGGACCGGGCTTTTTTTATTTTTTGTCGGCTATGCATCGGAAGCCCACAGTTGAATTCCTTTCAAATCCGCGTGAAACCCTTAGCAACATCTGCCTGTAGTGCAACTCCCTGGGACCACCCTGAACATACCACCAGCTGGATCCGGGATTAAAGAAACTACCTCCTTTCATGATGACATAGCGATTGCTGCCATTGTCATACTCATCCCCGGTAAGTTGCCATACACAGCCCACCAGATCCTCCAGTCCAAAAGGATTTGCACCCTTTGGATAGGATCCAACCCGTTCGGATTTGCCGCTCCCAACATTGCAAAGTCCGGGATCAATGCCCTTTATTTTCTTTACTGTCAATGTATTGGTAACCCATTGCTCTTCGCGGCTCACACCTTCATCAGAACCCCAGGGCCATGGTCGCTGGTCGCTGGTTTGGGCAGCATATTGCCATTCAAGTTCGTTGGGTAACCTCAGTCCGGCCCAATTTGCATAAGCTTTTGCATCCTCATAGGATACATATACCACAGGATGGTCAAGCTCTACAGACAAGGGCTTTCCATTCAACCAGTGTTTTAGATAATTCACGGTATCGGCCGGCAGGTAACCGCTCTTGCGCACAAAGAGCTCAAACTGCCTGTTGGTTACCGGGTATTTATCCATGAAATATGCTGGCATTTGAATAGCTCCGGAATAGGGATTGATGGGATAGCCAATGAATTCATCTCCCTGGGTGGTTTTCCAGGTAAACAAGCCGGCGGGGATATCAACCATTCCTTCAGGAGCCCGCGAATATTTTCTGGTTTTTGGGGATTCACTGATGAGCCTGGGTGTTCCGGGTTTGATCTCCACAATTCTTTGATCAATGATCTCCTTATTCCGGAACAACTGAACGATGAATTTCCCTTCATAGAAACCAAATTCCCGGGTGAGGTTTATTTCGGTGGGTTCAGGAGGAAGTATCAGGGCCTGTTTTTCATAGTCAGGAGCACCTGCCCAAATCCTGATTTCATCTCCTCCCGACTGACTGATGGTAAGAAGATCGACATTGAGGTGCACCTGAAGATGCTCTTTAAACCTAATCACAGCCCCAACGGCTCCTTCATTGTTGGTTCCCAGCCATTTGGCGGAAAAGGCATCGGTTTCGACCGGGATCCACCAGTCGCCGTCAATGCTCACCGGTTCAACCTCCTGGTGGTTCCAGACATCCACCCAGTGAGATCCTTCGGCCGGTTCGGCCAGAAACAGCGGCCCCTGAAACCCCTGTGGAACAAGACTAAAGATGGTATATACCACCTTCTCCCCAAGTGGCCATTTGTTCACATAGATATCCTCCTGACGAACCGGAATCAGGGGATCAAAATCATACTGAACAAAGTTCGAAGTGCTTTCCCTCAATATCCTGACCGTCTTACCGAAAAACCGGTAATCATCCTCTATCCAATAAGGTCTTCCAGGTTTGAAAATGTTCAACTCTGTGCCATAGCCGTTAAAGAATGAGGTGGCATACTCCCGGCGTATCGGTTCAAAGGCAAGTTCAGCCACCCTGAAAATGGCAAAGTCGGGCTTGATCAGTTTGTTCAGGTTCAGCAGAGGGGGAAAATAGAGGGCATTGTGAACACGGCCCGAAACAATACCGGGCATATCTTCGACCACTGCCATGCCTTCACTATACATCACCACTCCGGTGCGTACGCTGTCTGCTGCCTGCTGAATTTCAATCGAGGAGCTTCCTCGAGTGTCAAGGACCACCCCGTCGGCGCCAATTTGCCTGATCATGTCTGCCATGCCGCTGAAATGGCTTTCAGCACGTGTATCCTCATCCCATGGGTTGTAACAGATGAAAAAGCGGCTGTTATACGTCCGGCATATTTCAGCCACCCGCCTCAACTCATCAAGTCCTCCTGGCATATCGCGAAAGAGATCCCACTGGTTGCGCTGGTCAAGGCCGAGGGAGGGCCAGGTTGGCCAGATTCCGATGAAATCATCACCTCCATACCATTTCAAACCTCTCTGTATAAAAGCCTCCAGGGTACTCTCCTGCGTGTGGCTGTCAAGATACTGATGATCCCATGCATACAGCAGATGGCTCACATAGGTATGCCTGATCCATTTAAGGTCTTCCCGCTCGTAGAGCCGGTTATCGAATTCCTCAAGATCGAAGAGCATATGCTCCTGAAACATTTTCCTGACTCCCTCCTGCCATTTACCTTCATAGGTATCCACAAAAAAATTGTAGGTAACGGAACCTCCGGGGAGGAGCCGGTTCTCAAAGCGGCTGATCTGAGCCTTGTCGTGCGAACTCCTCCTGGTCAGGGCGCAGAGATTTCCCTTATCGGTTTGAATATCTGCATAACCCAGGTTCCAGGCATTATCAGGTACTATCACATTCACCGGCTTCTGACCTGGCCTGAAGAGATGGGTGCGTGACAGGCGATGTCTTCCCAAACCGGTGATGTATACTCTTTCAGGGGATTCTCCGAAAGGAAGAAGGTTCCAAATCTCTAAGGTATCGGTTCCGGTATTGATCAGTTTGATCTCACCTCTGAGAACACCCTTAAGCATACCCGTTGTTTTGAACTCCGCCCTAATAATTCCCTGGTAATTACCGACGGTAACTTGCGACGAGAACTCGGTCTGAAAATCGTAGGATGAGACCAGCAATTCTCCCAATCTAAAAGAAAAAAGAGGCACTTCGTGAGTTTTTGTAGCGGTGCCCGACTCCGGATGAAAGAGGCCTTTCAGTTTCGTGTCTCCAGCAACCTTAAAAAACTCAGTATTCTGGGATCTGGCGCTTACTGGTCCTATGAGCAGTAAGACTGCCATGAGAATTAATATCCGGTTCATGGTTGAATTATAGATTTTTTTGATAAAGCACGTAGCGTTTATAGACCTCACCACCTATTCGCTCATATTCAGCTCTCATCCGTGTGTTGGATTCGAGCACCAGGTGGCTGTCCATCCACTTTTTCCCGGCTTTCCTGCAGGATTCAAACAACTTCTGCGCTAAATAAACATCCAGTCCCCTGCCCCGGTATGGCTCGTCAATAGCTCCCAACAGCATGACCATCCGGTCGGTTCTCTTCATGGCACTGAAGAATTTAAAAATCCCAAACGGAAGAACCCTACCCCTTGCAGAGATGATGCCCTGACCAATATCCGGCATTCCTATTACATAAGCGACTACTTCTCCTCCTTTGGTTTCAATGACTTTAATAAACCTTGGATCGAGCAGCCAGATGAAGCGGTTTGCAAAGTCGTTCATCTCATGCCTTTCATAGGGCATTGATCCGTATATCGGCTCGAAAGCCCGGTTGGTAAGGTTCAGTACCGGATAGATATACCGCCGCAATTTAATCCGGTTTGTAAATTCCACCATTTTGAAATCCTCAGCAAGGTTTCGCTCAATGCGCGAGAGCACCTTTTCGAAAAACGCCGGGGTTTCATCAGGAATGGGAGCCAGATAGGAGACCATGCCAACCTCCTTAGTAAAACCCTCCCTTTCGAGCAATGCAACCTGGTGAGGAAGATTTCCATTGGCAGCAAGAACCAGAGGCTGCTCAAAACCCTCCACCATCATTCCCATCGGCTCCTTGTCAGAGAAGCCCAGCGGTCCTATCAGCCGTTCGCAGCCCTTGCTTCTTGCCCATCCTTCAACTGCAGACAGAAGAGCATGAGCAACATCCTGATCATCAAATGTTTCAAAATAGGAGAAACGTGCGTTGAACTGCTGTTTTCTTTCGTTGTACCGATGGTTGATCAGGCCCATGATCCTGCCCACAGGAATCCCATCGCGATAGGCCAGAAGACGGATATGGTCACAGAATGCAAAGGACCGGTTTTTACGGGGATTGAAAAAGCTCAATTCATCCAGGTAAATGGGTGGCAGCCAATTGGTGTGATTGCGGTGTATGGTTGCCGTTAAAAACACAAAGGTTTTCAACTGACGTTTTGAAACCACCTCCCTGATTTGTATATCCATACGGCAGTTCGGGTTTAGGTTAATGCCACAAAAAAACTAGGCAGATATACACCTTCTACCTGCGCTAAGATAAACAAAACCGATTGAGCTCAAAGAGTGAGAATGGCGGGACCCTAACCCCGGGAGGTCGAATCAAGGTCCTCGAATTCAACACGGCTGAATTCAGCATCGGTTGAAATGTCATTCTCATCATCCAGCGATACGCCGAGGTTGGTTCTGATATAATCCACTGCCTCAGAAAAGCCATCGGCGAATTTGATAAAATCCTCTTTGTACAGGAATAGCTTGTGCTTTTCAAAATGGAACCGCCCCTCCTTGTCAAACACTTTTTTACTCTCCGTAATCGTAAGGTAATAGTCTTCCTTCCGGGTTGCCTTCACATCAAAAAAATAGGTTCTCTTTCCGGCCCTGACCACCTTTGAATAAATCTCTTCACGATCCTGGTTTTCCGTTCCGTCAAATTTGTCTCTTTCCTCCATGATTACCTTGGTCAATTTTGGTTTGGTAAACTTCAAAAGTAGAAAAAAAACGAAACCTCTCTAATAAGCAGAAAAACTTTTGGCTACCTTTGTGGCTTACAAATCCTACGGTTCTTTTAACGAATGATCAGCAGACGATTACTCAGGGTCAAGGCACTTCAGATTTTGTACGCCTATCGCACCTCCGATGGCGACAATCTGCAAAAGACAGAGAAAGAACTTATGTTCAGCATTGAAAAGAGCTATGATCTTTATCACCTCATGCTTTTGCTTCCCTTAGTCCTCGCTGATTATGCCGATCAACGCATCCAGATCGCAAAAGCAAAGTATTTCCCGACAGAAGATGAGGCCAATCCCAATACGAAATTCGTGGATAACCGTCTCATTACCGGACTGAAAGAATATCAGCCTTTCAACCGTTATCTTGAATCCCGCAAGCTCAACTGGATCCGGCATGAAGATCTTACAAAAAGGCTATACCGAGAGCTTCTTGAATGGCCCGTTTACCTTGAATACATGGGTGACACCAATGATTCTTTTCAACAGGACAAGCTTTTTCTGATTCGCATGATTTCTGATTTTCTGCCGGAGCATGAAATGCTCAATCAGATTCTTGAGGAGAATTCTATTTACTGGAATGATGACATCGAATATTCATGTTCGATGGTGGTGAAAACCCTGGAGCGTTGGAAGGAGAGCTCCTCGCCCAGGCTGCTTGGCATGTTCAAGGATGACGACGACCGTTCTTTCGTAACTGAACTTCTGCGACATACCATTGTTCACGGACCGGGGTATGAGGAGATGATCAGGCACCATACTGAAAACTGGGATTATGAAAGACTTGCTTTGATGGATATTCTCATCATGCAGATGGCCATCTCGGAAGCGGTAAACTTCCGCAACATACCGGTGAAAGTGACTCTTAATGAATATATTGATATTTCAAAATACTACTCCACCGAAAAAAGCAATCTGTTTATCAATGGTATTCTTGACAAGATTTTTAATCGGCTGAAGGAAGAGAAAAAGATAACCAAGACCGGCAGGGGACTGATCGGGGAGTTGAACCAGACCTCCTGAGATAATTTGGTCAAACCTGTGGAGTTTATTTATTTTGCGAACACAAATTGAGTATTATGAACATAAATAGATCCATTTACCGCTTGCTGTTTTCCGCGGTCGTGTTCTTACCGTTTTTCTACGGCTGCAAGGATTCAGGCAACTCATCCAAAGAAGAGCAGGTTTCGTCTGACCTGATAACCAATCCGGTTTCAGCATCGGGCAAAGACCCCA
>CAYGOU010000003.1:0-2491 GCA_964351455.1 uncultured Porphyromonadaceae bacterium | reverse complement strand
TCCAAAAGCAAACTTCCCGTCATGGAGTTCAAGGAGACCCGAAAAGATTTTGGCATCATCGTTCAGGGTGAAAAGGTCGCTCACACTTTTGAATTTACCAATAGTGGAGGTGCTGATCTGGTCATTTCAGATGCTTCGTCAACCTGCGGTTGTACCATTCCCAGCTACAGCAAAAAACCTATTAAACCGGGTGAAAAGGGTAACATTGAGGTGGTTTTTGATTCAGCAGGACGCACAGGTTCTCAGTCAAAATCGGTCAGAATCCTGACCAATGCTCAGCCCAATACGGTTGAACTCGAAGTTTCTGCAGAGATTTTTGTTCCTACCAAAAAATAATCAATTCACGTACTTATGACAATCAACTTGATTCTTCTTCAGGCCACCGGCAATGCTCCGAGTCCCTATTCTTCACTGATTTTCTTCGCTGCCATCATCCTGATTTTCTACTTCTTTATGATCAGGCCCCAGATGAAAAAGCAGAAAGAGCTCAAGAATTACCGTGAAAACCTAAAAAAAGGTGACAAGGTGATTACCGCAGGCGGCATTTATGGGAAAATTGTTGAAATCATGGATACCGCAGTTCTCATGGAGATTGACCAGAACGTTAAGGTTAAGGTTGACAAGAACTCCGTAGTACGCAGTGTTCAGGACATCACCGAGCAGGGTAAGTAACCACCGGCATTGGACCCATCGACAGACCATCAGGCTTCAGGATTGATTCAGAGAGCCAGATTACTCCTCCGGAAAAAGCTGGGGGTTTTTCTGGTTTTCGCTGGAATCGCCACTGCGCTGTGGTTCCTTCAGGCACTTGACAGAACCTATGTGGCAGTGATCGAGAATCCTGTCGTATTTAAAAACCTGCCTGAAGAGAAGGTGCTGATAACCAATCTCCCAAAAAAACTCTCCCTGGAGATTGAAGGGTCTGGATTTTCCATTCTGAGACACAACTGGGACCTTTCAAAACAACCGGTGCAAATCGACTTTTCGAACCTGACAACGGTTTCAAATGAAAGCCTAAGGGGAAAATGGGTCAGAATAACCCTGTCAAGCTACCGACAGAAAATGGCTCAACAGTTTAACAATTTCCAAATCATCAGTCTTTCACCTGACACCCTCAACCTCGGTTTCGCAACGATGATTGAAAAAAGGATTGAGGTGACCCCAAAAGTCGTATTTGAACTGAGCAAAGGGGTGATGCTCGCTTCTCCCGTAAAAACGGATCCAGAATTTGTCACCCTTACAGGACCAGACCTTCTCCTTGACACCATCACCAAGGTATACACACAGGAGCTTAACCTTAAAAGAATCCAGGAGACGGTGGTCAGAAAGGTGTTTCTGGAGACTCTTCCTGAGGAGATCAACGTCTCAGAAAACAACCTTTCTCTGATCATCAATGTGGAGTCTTTTACCGAAAAAACCCTTAAAGTTGAAATAGAGCCGGTCAACCTTGCCGATTCAATGTACCTGAAAACCTTCCCCTCAAGGGTGAACCTTACTTTCAATGTTATTTTGAGTCAGTTTGAAAGCGTTTCGGAAAAAGATTTCCAGGCGGTGGTCGATTACAGAGATCACCAACAAGGGACTAAAACACTGAAAGTCAAACTCCTTAGACAGCCCCCTTTCATTGGTAAGGTTAGGATTTCTCCCGAATCGGTCGATTACATCATTGAAAGATGATCAAGGTCGGACTCACCGGAGGCATGGGATCTGGCAAAACTATGATTTCCAGCATTTTCGAAATACTCGGAATCCCGGTTTTTCAGGCTGACCTCGCTGCCAGAAGACTTCTTGAGGAAGATGAGGAGATCAGGACCAGCCTGATCAGCTGGTATGGTGAAGGCGTTTACCAGGACGGCAAGCCTGACAGGTCAATGATCGCCAGCATCATTTTCAGGCAACCCGCTCAGCTGGCAAAAGTCAACGGCATAATACACCCGAAGGTGTATGAGGAATACCAGGCATGGCTCAATAAACTTGCGCCGGTTCCTTTCAGCATCCATGAAGCAGCCATTTTGTTTGAATCAGGATTTAACAGGTATCTCGATAAAACCATTCTGGTGACTGCACCTGAAAAGATCAGAATTGAGAGAATCAGGCTCAGGGACGGACTGGATGAAACACAGATCAGGCAAAGAATGGAAAATCAGTGGTCGGATGATAAAAAAGCTCCCCTGGCTGATTACTTGTTAAACAACGAGGGCTGCACAGCCGTTATACCCCAGGTCATCAAAATATTCGAAGAAATAACTAAGTAAAGAGATGGCACGATTTGCAAAATGGATTGGAGGCGGACTCGGATGGGCATTCATGGGTCCCATAGGAGGCCTTCTTGGATTTGCTTTGGGTTCTCTTGTTGACAATACTTCGGTTATAACTGCACCTGTTGCCACCCGCGGAAGAGTTCGCACCACCCAGGGTGACTTCCTTTCCAGCCTGATCATTCTCATCGCTGCAGTAATGAAATCCGATGGGAAGGTTATGCGTTCAGAGC
>CAYGOU010000002.1:0-37220 GCA_964351455.1 uncultured Porphyromonadaceae bacterium | reverse complement strand
CGGTGCCCTGGTTGCTGTCGGTTCTGGAGAGCCTTTTGCGCACGCTGCTGTTCTGCGGGACATCACCCTCATAACGTTCAGTGTTGTAACGGAACGGGACGTTGGCTGCCCACTGGGCAGTTGGGTTGCTGCCTGGCCTCACTTCTATGATACCCAGTACGCCCTTTTCTGCGGCCCAGGGATATGAGGTTCTTCCCCCGCGCATTCTGGCAAACATGGCTGCCCGGTCATCGGTTGCAGGTTGCCCGGCCGGTTTGAATTTCTCATAGGTTTTTGACGAAGGATCAAGATGTCCGGGAAAGCCGGTGAGTTTGATTACAATCTTACCCTTCAGGTCAAGACCCTTGAAATCGTCGTATCCGTTTTTCTCATCCACCAGTCCATAGCCGACGAATACCACGGGAAGGGTAGCTTCCATTCCGGTTTGCCCCGGGGTCAGCTCATAATCTGTTTTATAATTGAATTTGACGGAGAATGCACCATCTCCCGAGCGGGTTACGATTGCCATCTCCTGCATAGCACCGGGTGAGCTTTCAATTAGGTCAAAATGTTGAAAGTATGTTTTCCGGGGTTCGGGCCTAACGGCGGGAGTCCCGGTTGCTCCTCTTACACCCCGGGTCATTCTTGCAGGTTCGGGGTCTCCACCGGGTGCGATGCCAAACATTTTGAACATGCTGGCAATGTAGTCTCCGGCGATGTATTCGCCCTTGGTCCCGGTTTCACGTCCATCGGTCCAATCAGAGGCCAGGAATTCAAGTTGTCCCTGTATCGCCTCCCTGGTGATGGCCTCATAACCTTTTTCCTGGGCATTCTGGGCCTTCAGCGTGCCGGTCATCAGCATTACTGCAATGGCCGGTAACAACACAATCATTCTTTTCATTGTTCTATGTTTTAATTACCAATTTGTTGTGCATAATTCAAAAATGTTCAGGTACCCCAATCTGACGATGTCAGCCATGTAGGGCAATTCAGCCCGGTCTGCATGGTCGGTGAAGTGATGATAATCGGGGGTGAATTTTCCGTGAATTAAAAATATCGGTATGCCCTTTGCCGAAAACGACGTGAAGTCGCTGCCACCCCTGGGCTGGGGTGAACTCTGGTAGGTCATATCAAGTTTCAGATCGTACTCAACAATATGTTTTTCTGCCAGTTCTCTGAATATTGGAGTTCCGGAAGAGAAGTTGTAATCGCACTTCATTTTGGTGGAGTCATCCACGGCAACCCTGCTGATCATGTCATAATTCATGTAGCCCCGAATATCCTTAATAAGTGGATTATCAGCATAGTGTGCAGATCCGATCAGACCCTTTTCCTCCGCTGTCCAGGCACAGAATATCAGCGTGACTTCTGGCTGAATTCCACTTGCTATGATGGCCCTGGCAATGGTCATGATCCCGACGGTACCCGAGGCGTTGTCGTCGGATCCATTGTATATGAATCCGCGGGTCATTCCCACATGATCATAGTGGGCTCCCAGAACAATACAGGCCTCCTTGTTTTTGCCCTCAATGAATCCAATGACATTTCTGGCCTGGATGACCCTTGATTCTACCGGGGCGCAAAGCTCCAGAGCCTGTCCTGTTAGGGCCCGGGAGTTTGGCTTAAGGGTGGCTGCAACATTGGTTTCGAATGCTGTGCGATCGATACCTGCCAGCGAAAGGATTTCTTCAATCACCCCAGGAGCCAGGGAAAGTCTGGCCAATCCCGATTGATTTGGCGATTGTGGACGTGATAATCTGGTTCTGGGAGTGTTTCTGAAGGGCTCCTCTCCTTCCCAGTATGGTTCGTTGTAACGAAAAGGAATGTTCGCAGGGGTAACATTGATCATGCTGCCGCCCCTGCCGGATCCGGCATCAACAACGGCCAGTGCGCCGGCTTCAGCGGCCCACTGATCCTTTTGTCTTTCAATCTGAACCATACTTGCCGGGTCACCGGTGTTAAATGCATTGTAGCCCTTCGAGGCAGGATCCCTATGGCCGGGAAAACCCTGGAGGCGAATGACAATTTTTCCGTTTACATCGATACCCTTATAGTCGTTGTAGCCGGTAACTGGATCCTTTATGCCGTAACCTACAAAGACCATTTCGGCCTGCACCTCTATGCCCCGCTGTCCGGGTGTGAATGAGAAATCCCTTTTCGGATCGAGCCATGTGGTCATTTTCGAACCATTAAGGGTTTTCACCCATCCGCAGCGGACTGCTTCACCGGCCCGGGTTTCGATCAGCGGAAAGTTCTGGAAAAATGTCCGGCTGCGCACAACCGGTTCATTCTGGCCGGTCCGTGTCCTTTGTCTTGGAGCCACTGCATAATCTCCGCCGGGTTTCAGCCCAATCTCCAAAAAGATGCTGGCAATATAATCAGCAGCCATATACGCACCCCGGGTGCCGGTTTCACGCCCCTCGGTCCAGTCGGAGGCCAGAAACCCGAGTTGTGCGGATAGCATCTCCTCGTTTATGACTGCCAAACCGGCTGATTTCTGATGATCCCTTGACAGTTCCTGAGCTACCAGGGCCAGTGGCAGCAACATCAGGATTAATGCACAGCATAATGGAGTTATTTTCATGAGGTTCAGATTATGAAGAGGTTAAGGAAAACGCCACCAGACAAATTTAACCGTTGAGGGTTTGGTTATGATCCTCAAAAAGTTAAAAGTTGTTAATCGCTAAAGAATGAGAAGTGGACCTTGCCGTAATGACGGGTTTCCCTGAAATGCCGCAGGTGATCCGTTTTTAGTTCCGGTCCATGCTCTAGTATGAAAAGCCCTTGGGGCGTAAGGCAACCTGAATCCATTACCAAACCGGGAATTTCGGAGATTCTTCGATGATTAAAAGGAGGGTCGGCAAAGATGATATCGAATGTTTGAGAGGGGGATTTAAGAATTCTGAAAACATCAGTATTGACTGCCTTGACCTGCGGTACATTAAGGATCTTGATGTTCTCCCGTATCGATTTGCAGTGAATGGGGTCTTTTTCTACAGCAACAATCATGGGAGCTCCGCAGGAGGCAAACTCAAAACTGATGATCCCGGTACCGGCAAAAAGGTCGAGAACTTTGCATTCGGTCAGGTCGATCCGTGAACGCAGAATGTTAAAAAGGGCCTCTCTGGCTTTGTCTGTGGTTGGTCTGGCTCTGAAGCTCTTAGGAACGTGGATGGTTCTTCCACCCAGCTCACCGGTTATGATTCGCATCTGGCCAGGTTGACGAGTTGCACAAAATGGTGCTGAACCAGATCGTTGAAGGTGTAACTGTATGAGTAACTCCGGTTGAACTCCATAAAATCCACCTTTCGGATGTATTTTCTGAGCTGCCCGACCAGCGGCTCGTTTTCTGTAATACGACCGCACAGCCACAGTGAGGTGTTTTCAGGATCCAAATCCAGTTGTTCATAGACGTAAAGTACCAGAAATATCAGGTCTTCAACCGATTGGTTCAGGTAGCTGTTATAGAGAAGCAGTTTGTTGCCCATGAAGGCGGCGAGGTCAAAGAACCCGTCATTCACCTGGAGATAGACTCTGGAGGAGGGTGAGGTCGTGCGGTCGGTGATGGCATCCGTAATCAGTGGACAAGCCTGGTTAAAAAACCTGACCTGGTCAAGGCTGTTTTCAATCTCAGCCATGACTTCCCTGGGAACTGCATAGAGCACCTGGGCATCGATGGCAGGTATCCTGGTGAAGAGAATGACCTCATCTGCGCTCACCGGGGTGCTATATCTGAAATAGGTCTCCAGTCGGTCGGCGTTGAATAGGGGGGATGGTACCAGGACAGATTTGAAGGTGTTAAAGGATACAAAGACAGATTTGTAGCTCCTGATGAGAAAACCCTCTGTGTGAAAGATCCGTTGCAGCTCGCCAACCTGATGGTTTGGTGCCAGGGATTGGCCAAAATGGAAGCTTTTGAGGGCAAGGAATTTCATCCTCACCGTATCTAGTATGCAAAATGAAAAGGTCTCCGGGGAGACTACTACCAACAGGTGGTAGGTTGATGTGATGTTGGGGTCAAAGGATTCGTCAATGACGGCGACAGGCAGCATGGCCAGGACTATTCCCAGTTACCGGCGTTGTTGTTGGCCTCGTCAATGTTGCCAACCCTCAGTCCGGCATATGCTTTCATTTTGTCGTTGAGATTAACGATCAGCTGACGATCAAGGCCTTTCAGGATATCAAAGTTCAATGCTCCTGCCTCAAATACCTGAACAACAACCTTTGATGCTGTTTCGATGGTTCCAGCCTTCAGGGTAAACGGAATGCCTGCGGTACCGGGCACAAAGCGAATGGAATCAATCGGATAGGTGCTGGGGAAAAGGGAGTCTCTAACCGGAACATAATAGGTCATCCTGACGATCAGGCCCATGGCAACGGCCAGGGAGTCATCAAGGGATCCTTCAGCGTATTCAACCGGGAAAGAATCTGCCTTGACAAAATGGATCAGGGTGTCAAAGCTTCCGGTATACTTGCCGTAAATCGAGCGGTATGCCACCTGGGCGGTCCGGATCTCCTTCAGGCGCTGGATCACCTGTTCGTATCTTGCTTTCTTTTCATGCTCAAAGTTAATCGGCTTCATGACACCGGTGTAAATGAAGTATACCAGAACTACGATGGCCACGAGAAGTATAACCTGAAAGATGTATCTGACCGTTTTCATCAGTATGGATTTGTTTAAGTTTGTGTGCAAATTTAGTATAAATAATTTTTAATCTATTCACAGCCGGCAAGAATGTGAGCGATGATTACCGCAAAGCTTACAGCACAAATTCTCAAGGAACTGAGGTATTCCCCGACAGAGGGACAGGAGACGGCTGTAGAAGGCCTGGTAAGTTACCTTTCAGGCAATGGCAGTGAAATCTTTCTCCTGACCGGCTATGCCGGAACCGGAAAAACATCCCTCATCGCTTCCTTGGTGAGGTCGATGGAGGGCCATCGATACCGCACCGTGCTGATGGCTCCCACCGGACGCGCTGCCAAAGTTTTCTCAGCCTTCGCGGGTAAACCTGCCTACACCATTCATAAGCTCATCTACCGGCAGAAGAGATCGGTTGGGGGCTTCGGTGAATTTGAACTCGACCGTAACCTGGCCAGGTCGACCCTTTTTTTAGTGGATGAAGCTTCGATGATATCCGACCAGTCGCTCGACCTGTCTCCCTTTGGCAGCGGAAGACTCTTAGAGGATCTTATTAAGTATGTGTTTTCAGGTCCGTCATGCAAGCTGGTTCTAATTGGGGATGAGGCCCAGTTACCACCAGTGGGTTTTGACCGCAGTCCCGCTCTGGATCCTTCAATGCTGGCAACCTTCGGATTCCCCGTCAGCCATTGCAGCCTCACCGAGGTGGTCAGGCAGGAGGAGGGTTCAATGATCCTGAGCAATGCAACCAACCTGAGAATGAGGTTGGCAAAGGATGATTTTGGCTTTCCTGATCTGAAGGCAGAACAGGGATCGGCGGTCGAATCCATTGGGGGTGATTCGCTGATCGACACCCTGCAGCGCTCCTATGATACGGCAGGTCTGGATGAGACCCTGGTGGTTTGCCGATCCAACAAGCAGGCAAACCGATACAATGAGGGGGTCAGAAACATGATTCTGTGGAAGGACAATGAGATCTCACAGGGTGACCTGGTTATGGTGGTCAGAAACAATTACTTCTGGCTCAAAGATTCACCCGAAGTTGATTTCATTGCCAATGGCGACATACTTGAAGTGATGCGAACCCGGCAGTACCGCGAGCTTTATAATTTCAGGTTTTGCGAAATGACCCTGAGGTTTACCGACTACAGGCAATTCGAATTCGATGCCCTTGTGCTGCTCGATACCTTACGGTCTGAGTCAGCCTCCCTCGACCGTGATTCGATGCGCAATTTGTTTGCGGAGGTATCGGCCGACTACCAGCACATGAAAGGAAAAAAGCACCGCAGCGATGCGATCCGGCAGGATCCCTATTTCAACGCCTTGCAGATCAAATTTGCATACGCCATGACCTGCCACAAAGCCCAGGGTGGCCAGTGGAAGCATGTTTACATCGATCAGGGCTGGGTCGAAGAGTCAAAACTCGATAAGGAGTATTACCGGTGGCTATACACTGCGGTCACACGCGCAACGGAACGGGTTTATCTGGTGAACTTCAAAGCTGAATTCCTTACTCCCCAATAATTTTAACAAGCACCCGTTTGGCCCGCTTTCCATCGAATTCCCCATAAAAAATCTGTTCCCACGGACCGAAATCCAATGCCCCTCCGGTGACTGCCACCACCACCTCCCGGCCCATGATGGTCCGCTTAAGGTGGGCGTCGGCATTGTCTTCGTAGGTGTTGTGTCGATACTGGGAGTGAGGTTTTTCGGGGGCCAGCCTTTCAAGCCAGCTCTCCATGTCTTGGTGCAATCCCCCCTCATCATCGTTGATGAAAACCGACGAGGTTATGTGCATGGCGTTGCAAAGCAGCAGTCCTTCGCGAATACCGCTCTCACTGAGGCACTGCTCAACTTCTGCGGTGATGTTGATCATCTCGCGGCGCCGGGTTGTGTTGAACCATAGTTCTTTACGATAGGTTTTCATAACCGGGGGATTTTGCCTGCCAATTTTCCACTCCCAGCTCCCTGATCATTTTCTCCACTTTGCCTTCGAGTTCCTTTTTTACTTCAGCGGGCGTAATGCCGGATGGCACCGGCTGTCGTACAGAAAAATAGAATTTGATCTTGGGTTCGGTCCCTGAAGGTCTGGCTGATACCACAGAACCATCCTGGGTTACAAACTGCAATACGTTGGATTTGGGCAGCAGAAGGTCATATCTCAGATGCGAGATCTGATCGTAACTTTTTCCGGCTTGAAAATCATGAACCATCATTACATTCGATCCCCCAAGGGATTGCGGTGGACTGCTGCGCAGTCTTTCCATCATTGCGGCGATCTCCTCCTGTCCCGATTTTCCCTTCCTTACAATCGAGATCAGGTGTTCATGGTAAAGTGCAAATTCTTTGTAAATGTTATCGAGAAGATCCAGCAGCGACCATCCGTTCGACTTGGCCCACGCCGCAGTCTCGGCGATCAGCAGGCAACTTGCCACTGCATCCTTGTCGCGCACAAAATCCCCAACCATGAAACCGTATGACTCCTCGCCTCCGCCAATAAAAAGCTCCTGGCCCTCCTTGTTGCGGATCAACTCGGCGATGTATTTGAACCCTGTCAGAACATGATAGGTTTTTACCCCGAATTTGCTGGCGATCTCATCAAAGAGCGCCGTGGTTACTATGGTCCGGGCGATGTATTCATTTCCCTTTAATTTTCCCTGACGGTGCAACTGACTCAGCAGGTAGTAAACCATCAGTGCCCCGGTTTGATTGCCATTCAATAATTGGTAGTCGCCATCCTTGCGCCTGACCGCGATCCCAACGCGGTCGCCGTCGGGATCTGAAGCCATCACCAGGGCTGCCCCGCTGACCCTGGCCTTTTCAATCGCCATGTTCAGAGCGGCCTTCTCTTCGGGGTTGGGTGAGTGAACGGTCGGGAAATTGCCATCCGGAACATCCTGTTCGGGAACATGGATGATGTTTTTGAAGCCCATTCTCTGCAGAGCCATTGGTACCAGTTTCACGGATGACCCGTGGATTGGGGTGAAGACCATCGGGAAGTCAGATTGTTGTCTGATGATCTCAGGATTCAGCGACAGGGAACAGACCTTTTCGAGATAGGCCTCATCCAGTTCATCCCCGACCAGGTGAATTTTTTCACGAACAGCACCGAACTTCACCTCACGGATCGAACGAATTGACTTGACCTCTGCGATGATGCCCTTATCGTGAGGCGGAACCACCTGGCCTCCGTCTGACCAGTAAACCTTATATCCGTTATACTCCTTCGGGTTGTGCGAGGCAGTGACCACTACCCCCGAGTGACAACCAAAATGACGGATCGCAAAGGAGAGTTCAGGCGTAGGTCGCAGCTCACGGGTCAGATACACCTCGATACCATTGGCTGAAAAAACATCAGCGGTGGTTTCAGCGAAGAGCCTCGACTGGTTTCTGCTGTCATAGGTTACCGCTGCCTTGAGGCGGGTTCCGGCGGGGTAGCTTTTTTTAAGATAGTTGGCCAGTCCCTGTGTTGCCATTCCAATGGTGTAAATATTCACCCGATTGGTACCTACCCCCATAATGCCCCTGAGTCCACCGGTTCCAAACTCGAGGTCGGTATAAAATGCCTCTGTAAGACCTTCCTGGTCCTCGTCAAGCATCCGCCTGACCTCGGCGCGGGTTTGCTCATCAAAACCATCATCCAGCCATAATCTGGCCTTATCAATTATGGTTGACAATAAATTCGGATCTGTCATGGTAGCAATGTTTAGTGGTTAACCCTGGATTATCCTTATACAATTTTCGAGACTGGTTCGCCAGTATGGGAGTTCCATTCCAAAATCCTGCCTGATTTTCCGGGTCTCCATGACACTGAAGAAAGGCCGTGGTGCCGGCAGAGGATACTCTTCCGTTGCGATGGGTATCACCTGACAAGGCAGTTTAGCAATCTCCATGATTGCGGTGGCCAGATCGAACCATGATGCGGTGCCGGTATTGCAGAGGTGATAAAGTTCAGCTTCGTTTAATAAGGCTGGATTTTCATGGTAATGTTTCAGAAGAGACAGAATGGCCGTGGCCAGGTCATGGGCCCAGGTTGGTGATCCGGTCTGGTCTGAAACCACCCGGATTGAGCTTCTCTCTGCACCCAGTCGCATCATTGTTTTAACGAAGTTGTTTCCATATGCCGAATAAAGCCAGCTGGTGCGGAGGGTGAGAGAGCGTGGATTCCAGGCCTTAACGGCAAGTTCTCCATCCAGCTTTGATTGTCCGTAGCGTGAAGGGGGACCGGTGGGATCCTCCTCACGGTAAGGGCGGAAACCGGTGCCGGGAAAAACGTAATCGGTTGAGATATGCACCAGGAGGGATCCAAAGCGTTTGCATGCCTTCGCCAGATTTTCCGGACCCAGTGCGTTGATCTGCCAGGCCAGGTCAGGCTCTGTCTCTGCCTTGTCAACAGCGGTATAGGCTGCGCAATTGACCACCGCATCCGGGGCATGCTGAATGAAGGCCTTTTCAACCTCACCGAAGTTTGTTATGTCAAGTTCATGGTAATCGGTTGCGATCCACTCCCGGGATCCGGTCCGTTCGGTGTGGTGAATCAGCGACTGTCCCAGTTGTCCGTTGGCACCTGTCAGAAGAACCTTCATCAGAAAACAAAATTGTGTTCCGCATCCTTCAGTGATGGCAGCACCTGGTCTTTTGCACTGATGACCGATCGCTCTGGCGGAATTGGCCAGTCGATGGCCAGGGCACTGTCCAGGTAATGGATCCCTCTCTCTGAGGCGGGGTGGTAATACTGGTCACACTTGTAATAGAAGACCGCCTTTTCAGTGGTAACGGCAAAACCGTGGGCAAAACCCTTCGGAATGTAGAGTTGCCTTTTGTTTTCGGCACTCAGCTCAATCCCATACCACTGTCCGTAAGTGGGCGAACCCTTACGGATATCCACCGCCACATCCCAGACCGCACCCTCGAGCACCCTTACCAGTTTGCTCTGGGCATAGGGGGCCAGTTGGTAGTGCAGGCCCCTGATCACTCCGTATTGAGACAGCGACTGGTTATCCTGAACCCCCTCCATGCCAATTCCGAGTTCATTGAAGCGACGGTGGTTGTAACTCTCATAAAAATAACCCCGCTGATCCTCGTATACAACCGGCTCGATGATGAACAGTCCCGCCAGGGGAGTCTCCAATATTTGCATGCGCTTTGTGTTAAAGGGTTTTAAAAGCGTTGTTGGCAACGCTGACCAGGTATTGTCCGTATTGGTTCTTGCTGAGCGGTTCGGCCAGTTTCAGAAGCTCTTCGCGGCTTATATAACCCTGGTTGTAGGCAATCTCTTCAATACAGGCAACCTTCAAACCCTGCCGCTGTTCAATCGTTGCAATGAAATTGGATGCCTGCAGCAGGCTGTCATGGGTTCCGGTGTCAAGCCAGGCCATACCGCGACCCAGCAGCCTGACCTGTAGTTTATCCTCTTCAAGATAGAGGCGGTTAAGATCGGTGATCTCAAGCTCTCCCCTGACCGAGGGCTTCAGGGATCTGGCCTTTTCAACAACGGTGTTGTCGTAAAAGTAAAGACCGGTCACGGCATAATTGGATTTTGGTTTTGCGGGTTTCTCCTCAATGCTCAGCACCTTGCCCTCGGAGTTGAATTCAGCCACGCCGTACCGTTCCGGATCCTGTACGTAGTATCCGAAAACCAGTGCTCCGTGATTCAGCTGTCCGGCCTCCCTCAGAATGGAGCCAAAACTGTATCCGTAAAAGATGTTGTCACCTAAAACCAGGCAGGCCTCGCTTCCGTCAAGAAATTCCTCCCCGATCAGAAAGGCCTGCGCCAGTCCGTCGGGTGAGGGCTGCTCGGCATATTGAATCTTCAATCCCAGCTGCCCGCCGTTACCGAACAGATCACGGTATAGCCGGAGGTCGGTTGGTGTTGAAATGATCAGGATCTCCCTGAGCCCGGCAAGCATAAGCACCGACAAAGGATAATAGATCATCGGCTTGTCGTAAATCGGAACGATTTGCTTGGATATGCTCTTGGTGATGGGGTATAGCCTGGTGCCGGCACCCCCCGCAAGTATGATTCCTTTCATGTCAGAGATTTAGCAGGTTTTTGAAATAGCCGATCGTCTTTGCAAGTCCCTCGTCAAGATGAATCAACGGCTCCCAGTTCCCCAGTTCCCTGCGGGCCAGTGATATGTCGGGCTGCCGCTGTGTGGGGTCATCCTGTGGTAGCGGATAGAACTCCAGTTTTGAAGATGATCCTGTAAGTTCAATCACCTTTTCAGCCAGTTCGCGGATGGTGAACTCCCTGGGGTTGCCAATGTTAACAGGACCGGTAAACTCCTCCCTGGAATTCATCATGCGGATCATTCCTTCAACCAGGTCATCGACATACTGAAAGCTGCGTGTCTGCGATCCGTCGCCATAAATTGATATGGGTTCGTTGCGCAGTGCCTGAATGATGAAGTTTGAAACCACCCTTCCATCCTGTGGATGCATACGCGGACCATAGGTGTTGAAAATCCTGATAATTTTGATCCTCACCTGGTTCTGCTGGTGATAATTTACAAAGAGGGATTCTGCACATCGCTTGCCCTCGTCATAACAGGATCTCAAACCAATCGGATTCACATGACCCCAGTAATCTTCAGTCTGCGGGTGGATCTGAGGGTCACCGTACACTTCACTGGTGGATGCCTGAAGGATCCTGGCCCTGATTCGCTTGGCAAGTCCCAGCATGTTAACCGCTCCCATAACCGAAGTCTTGATGGTCTTGATGGGATTGTACTGGTAATGGATCGGGGAGGCGGGACAGGCAAGGTTATAGATCTCATCCACCTCCACAAAGAAGGGGGTGGTGACATCGTGGCGTATGAGTTCGAAATATGGGTTGCTGATCAGGTGGATAACATTTTGTTTGCTACCAGTAAAATAATTGTCGAGGCAAATGACCTCATGTCCATCATTCAGCAGCCTTTCGCACAGATGCGAACCTATAAATCCCGCACCCCCGGTTACCAGTATCTTTTTCATGGATTGTTTTATTTGGTGATCCTTCCGATACCGTAATAGGTAAAACCATTTTCATTCACCTCTTCAGGCTCATAGATGTTGCGTCCATCGAATATCACATGCTTTTTCATCAGCTTCTGCATGATCTTGTATTTCGGGACCCTGAACTCCGACCATTCGGTCACCAGTACCAAAGCGTCGGCGTCGATGATGGCTTCATAGGGGTCGTTGGTATATCCGATGACGTCACCGATTTTTCTGTGCGTCTCCTCCATGGCAACTGGATCATAGGCCACCACAGTGGCTCCGGCTTCGAGCAACTGCTCTATCAAAACCAGCGATGGGGCCTCACGCATGTCATCCGTATTGGGCTTGAACGCCAGTCCCCATATTGCGACCTTTAGTCCCTTAAGCTTGCCGTCAAAATGGCGATGTATTTTGGCAAACAGCACCCGCTTCTGCTGGCCGTTGACATCCTCAACCGCCTGCAAAACCTTTAGCTGATATCCATTCTCCTTTGCCGTCTGAATCAATGCCTTGACATCCTTTGGAAAGCAGCTGCCCCCATAGCCTGCACCGGGATAAATGAATTTGGTTCCGATGCGGCTGTCACTGCCGATCCCCTTCCTGACCATATCAACATCGGCACCCACGATCTCGCAAAGATTGGCAATATCGTTCATGAAACTGATCTTGGTGGCCAGCATCGAGTTGGCTGCATATTTGGTCATTTCAGCAGAGGGTATGTCCATGAAAATCAGGGGATGTCCATTCAGTATAAATGGCTTGTACAGACGGTTCAGGGTTTTGGTGGCTCGATCAGAATCCACACCCACCACGATCCGGTCGGGCTTCAGGAAATCCTGAATGGCACTTCCTTCTTTAAGAAACTCGGGGTTGGAGGCCACATCAAAGGGTATTTTGGCTCCCCTTTTATCAAGCTCTTCCTGAACTGCATGGCGAACCTTCTCAGCGGTACCTATGGGTACCGTACTTTTGGTTATCACCACCAGGTAATCCTGCATATGCTTTCCGATGTCGCGGGCCACGCCAACCACGTACCTAAGGTCAGCACTGCCATCCTCATCCGGTGGGGTGCCAACCGCGATGAAGGCAGCGTCAGCCTCGGGAAGACTCTCTTCGATCCGGGTGGTGAATGAGAGACGCTCCTTGGCAACATTGCGGTGCATCATGTCTTCAAGTCCGGGTTCATAAATAGGAACCTGGCCGTTCTTGAGCATATCAATTTTACGCTTATCAATGTCAACGCAAATCGTGGTGACCCCGGTTTCTGCAAAACAGGTCCCGGTAACCAGACCGACATATCCGGTCCCAACAATGGAGATTTTCATAGTGTTTAAAAGGAATTTGGTTTAATTCTTAACGATTGACGAATATACATCGAAGCAAAGGATCCGACAACCGGTGCAGGAAAAAATAATGTAGAAAGGCATTAATTGCAAGGAGTGGCGTAAGTTTGCTGAATTGTGCTATTTTTATCCTGTCTGGATCAGACAGAGCCTAAGTTCCTGTAATCTTTTAATAATGAGAAAGAAAATACTTATTGTTGACGATGAAATAACCATTCGGAGTCTTCTTGAGAAGTTTCTTAGTCAGACCTACGAGGTGGCTGCCATGGGCAATGGTTTGGAAGGGTTGAACTGGTTGCAGGGGGGGAGCATGCCCGACCTGATGATCGTTGACCTTGAAATGCCCTCCATGGATGGATTTGAGTTCCTAAAGCAGGTGAAGGCCAGCGGTTTTTTCAGCGCAATCCCCGTTATGATGCTGTCGGGGGTTGATTCAAGTCCCGAACGGGTTCAGTGCCTGAGAATGGGTGCAATGGACTTTATGATTAAACCATTTAATCCCGAAGAGTTGTTGCTGAAAATCGAGATTCTCCTGAAGTGTCGAATTTCATGATTTTATGGCAATGAGTGAAGACCAGCAAGCAACGATATCGGTTTTATATGTGGGAGGCGATTCCCAGGTATTAGAATCTCTGTCGACAGATCCTCTGCTTAAAGTTTCCAGTGCTGAAAATGGATATTTGGCCATCAGCCGGCTGGATGCCGATGAGCGGCCCGATGTGATTGTCTCAGAACTGATTCTGCCGGGCATGTCGGGATATGCCCTTTATGAAGAATTCAGGCAGAAGTTCGTCAACCAGTTGGCAGTTTTTATCCTGGTGGATGCCGGTAGCGACCGGGAGGAGCGCATGCGGGCAATCAAGGCAGGAGTGGATGATCTGATCAGGAAACCGCTGGATATGGTGAAATTCAGGATAAGGACAGATTTCCTGATGAAATTTCGCCGGAGTCAATCGGTTATCTCCATTCTTGAATCCAAACAGGAAAAGGTGCGTATTCCGCTTGAAAAGCGGATTTTTGATATTTTATTTGCCTCTGCAGCCCTTGTGATGTTGTCACCTCTGCTATTAATTGTGGCGGCTGCAATTAGAATAGAATCAAAGGGAAAGGTATTCTACGCAGCCAAGCGCGTTGGAGCGGGATATACCATTTTCCCGTTTTTTAAGTTTCGCTCGATGTTCACAGGCGCCGATGCACGTCTGAAGGAGCTCAAACACCTCAACCAATACGCTGAGAAAGACAAGGAAGAGGATGCCCTTTACGAAGAATGCCCTGAATGTTCAAGGCTCGGAAAACCCTGTTCAACCCTGCTTTACATCCGTGAGCACGAAGTTTGTGAAAGGCAGTATCTCCAGTACAAGCGACAAAAGCTTGGCAAGACTTTCAATAAGATCAAAAATGACCCGCGGGTAACCAAGGTGGGGCGTTTAATCCGAAAGACCAGCATTGATGAATTGCCGCAACTCTTCAATGTTCTCAGGGGCGAAATGTCGATTGTAGGCAATCGTCCCGTTCCGCTTTACGAGGCCGAATTGCTTACCTCTGATTCATGGACCGAAAGGTTCCTCGCACCGGCTGGCATAACCGGTTTATGGCAGGTGAGCAAGAGGGGAAAGTCTGATATGTCAAATGAGGAGAGAAAGGCGCTCGACAACGAATATGCTCGGAACTACTCATTCTGGAAGGATATGATCATCATACTCAGAACCTTTACAGCCTTCATGCAAAAAGAGGATGTATGAGAAAGCGGATTATCTGTCAACATTGCCTGAAATTAATTCTGTTGGTTTCTTTCCTTGCAGGGATCGACTCACAGATAAGGTCACAGACTCTCGACCCGCAGGCGCTGAAAGATTTCAAATCTAATCTGCCTCCCCTGGGCGAACTCATTGATGAAGCGCTAACACATTCGCCCTTGCTTGACCAGCAGGAATCCCTGATCCGAATCCGGGAATACCAGCTGAAGACCCAGAAATTTGACTGGTCACGCAACATCACTGCCTCTGCGGATTACCGTTACGGTACCGTGGATTTCTTCATCCTGGCTCCGGATGGCACTCCCCTCGACAGGGATTTTACCATGGCCAACAGATTTAATTTTGGCACCAGGATCAACCTGTCTCTTTTTGATGCACTTGACCAGAGCCGGAAAATCAAAATTGCCAGGGAGCAGCTTAAGTTTGAAGAATTCAAAATGGATGAAGTGAAGAATTTGGTCACCAATGAGGTGATAAAACTATACAATCAGTTGCTTTACCTCGAACGGATGATTCCCATTCTCAGCAACCACAAAACAGCTCAGGAGACCAACTATGAATGGGCCCAGCGAGCATATCAAACAGCCGATATCACCATCGAGCAATTTGCCAGGGTGGTGGAGCTAACCACCAACTCACAGGTACAGTTCGAAGAGGTCAGAAGGGATTTCCGTGAAGCCTGGCAGCTAATGGGTGAACTGGTTGGCACTGAATTGAACAGCTTATCAATAGCCAAATAATGAACCTGGTCTATTTCATAAGACTACTTTTAAAGAATGTTTGGCTGATTCTGGGTGTTGGCCTTCTCATGGCGGTCATTGTCATGGTTATGACCCGCCGGCAACCCCGATCATATACCACAGAGACCACCATATACACCGGTATCGCCACCGGATACAACATTGAAACCGGTGCCAATTCGGGATTTAACCTCTTTGCTACCAATGCAAAGTTTGACAACCTGATCAACCTCATCAAAAGCAGGGATGCCCAGGAGGAAACCGCACTCAGGCTCATGGCCCAGCATCTCATGCTTGAACAGCCTGACATCGGCATTTGCAGGGAGGAGACACGAAACAGCCTGCTTGAAGAACTCCCCAGAGCGGTGACCGACCTGGTGGTCAGGCCTGGAGAAGCAGTGAGCGTTCAATCGCAACCGGCCACCGAGGTCGATTCAAGCATGCCGGAGTCTCAGCCGGCATCCGCCTCTCAGGAGGAGGTTTTAAGCATCAGGTATGATACCGTTAACCTTCAGATTGAGAAGTTTCGCGTTACTCCTAAGTATTACAGGGTCAAATCGGGCGATTATCCTGCCCTGATTGCCCGTATGAATGATGTTTCAGTTGACGAGCTTATCAGGCTGAACCGTTCAGACCTCGAACAACTACAGGGTGGACAGCGCCTCATCGTTGGGGAGGTCAGAGAACGCTACCTTGTCGACAGCCTTGTGATTCGGGAGACCCCGGTATCATTGCCTGTCAACAGCCCGGTCGGTGAACAAACTGCGACAGTTGAGGTTGATCCCGTGGCTTCAGATTACCTGGCTCAGGATCCCTCCAGAAAAATGGACTCCATCGCAAGAAACTTCGACCAGACTTTCCAGACCGTAATCCTTGAGAAAAGGGGCGCCTGGCAGAAAACCTATGAAAACCTTAAAACTTACAAGAGCCGTAACCAGTCAAACGAGATTTTCCGAATCCTGCAGTCATCGAATCCCTTTTACAGTGTCTCAAAGATCTCCTCGATCCGGGTTCAACGAATTCAGAGTTCTGACTACATCAGGCTGACTTACGAATCAACCGATCCTGCCGTCTGTGTCAATACCCTCCGTATTATGACGGAGGTCTTTTTTGAAAAGAACCAGACCATCACAACCTCCCAGACACTGATTGTTTCTGATTATTTCCGCGACCGGATGGAGCTGGCCAAAAGCCTTCTCGACAGCCTCGAGCAGGAGGAGCTGCGCTTCAGGATGGAAAACCGGATCATCAATTACAATGAACAAACCAAGTTCATTGCTGAACAAAAAGAGGTGCTCGACAGGGATTATACCGCTGAGCTTGGAAGCCTCTCTGCTGCGAAAGCTGCTCTTCAGTCAATTGAGCAAACCATGGACGAACGGGAAAGGATGAACCTTCAGAATGCTTCGATCATGGAGGTCAGGCAAAACCTCAGAGACTTAACCGTGAGGCTTGCTATGGCTGAAATCCAGGGCGATGCCGATCCGGAAGAGCTGACACGGCTCAAATTGGAAGAGGCCCAACTAAAGGGCAGGTTGAGCAGAGCCATTGAGTCGGCTTATGTGGCCAGCTTCTCAACAGCAGGGATGAACCGACAGGAACTGCTCACTCAATGGCTTGAGAAGGTGATTGAGGTAGAACAGAGTACAGCACGGTATAAGGTGCTGGGAAACCGGAAAAAGGAGTTCCTGGAGGCTTATGACACCTTTGCTCCGGTTGGAAGTAAACTCAATGTGCTTGAGCGGCAGATGAACCTTGCTGAAGAGGAGTATCTTAACCACCTCCACAATTACAACCTGAGTATTACAAAGCAGAAAAATGTTGAGCAGTCTAACCTCCAGGTGATCGATGAACCGGTTTATCCGCTAAAGCCCAATCCATCAAAGCGCATGTACCTGATCCTGGCAGCTTTCATCGCCGGACTGGGAATGGCTGGAGCACTGATCATACTGCTTGAATTCTTTGACGGAACCCTTAAGATGCCCGAACGTACCTCCCAGCGTACCGGTTTGAAACTGTTCGGTGCTTTTCCGAAAGTACCTGAATGGCCCGATCATGCAATCAATTATGATCTTATCGTCTCAAGACTGACGGATCTCATGACCCAGCGCATTAAGCTGGAGGAATACAACCAGCGTTCAAGGGGTGAATTGCCATTCCTGATTTTTATCGCCAGTACCCGGCAGAACGAAGGCAAAACCTTTCTTGCATCAAAACTGGCCGTGAAGCTAAGACAATCGAAGATCAAGGTTCTGTATATAAAGCCGCTCGATTCGGCACCCCATGATCCTGCGGGATCAATGCTTGGACAGAACCTGCCAGATAAACCCGCCTGGGATTATGAATATGAGGTGCCTGAAAATTTTATGGGGGTCAAGAACCTGAACGACCTGCTGCGAAACTTCACGGTGGTACTTAAGGGCTATCAATTCATCCTGGTTGAACTGCCATCGCTGCTTCTGAACGAATATCCCGCGAGTCTTCTGAAATCGGGACAGCTTACCCTCCTGGTATGCCGGGCCAACAGATCATGGAACAACGCCGATGCCGAAGCGCTAAGTCTGTACAAGACTCAGGTCGATCATCCAGTGAATGTCCTGCTGAATGGCTGCCAGGTCGAACACCTTGAATCTATAATCGGTGAGATTCCCAGGAGGAGGAGCAAACTGAGGATACTTGCCAAAAAACTGATCCGGCTGGAGTTCCGGGTGGCAAAATCCCTATAGCGCCATGCGCCAGAAAATTCTATCCCTGATTCGGAATAAAAACTTTGTCTCCCTTACCAATAATCTGGTCATTGCATTATTTGGTTTTGCCAATGTAGCCCTCCTTTCAAGATCCCTGCCCAAGAGTGATTTTGGAGAATGGGTCATCTACCTGTCGGGTATGGCCATTGTTGAGATGATCCGAACCGGACTCAACGGTACACCCCTGGTGAGGTTTCTTTCGGGTTCACAGGATAAGAGAGAGGCGGCCGGTTTGATTGGGGCATCCTGGGTTTTGTCGGCATTGGTAACCCTGGCCGCCGTTCTGCTGCTTTATTCGAGTTATGCGCTCTTCAAGGAGCAGATTGACGCCAAGGGCTTCGGCCTCTTTTTCTTTTGGTATCCGGTCTTATCGCTTTTTCTGATGCCCCTGAACATGACCTTCTCCATCCTGCAGGCGCGAGGTGATTTCGCACGTATACTCTCACTCAGAAGCATAAGCATGGGGGCGTTTTTCGTCTTTCTGACCATCAACTTTTTTTTCCTGAGACTCGATGTGCGATGGGTGCTGCTGGCCCATATTGCTTCATTTGCTATTGCATCCATTATCGCGGTCGCGATGGGGTGGACGGGTATCGAGCACCTGTTCAGGGCGCAAAAACGTTACATCATAGAGCAACTTCGCTTTGGCCGCTACAGCCTGGGTACTTTACTGGGTTCGAACCTGCTTAAAAGCTCTGATACCTTCATCCTTGGGATCATGATGACCCAGGCGGATGTGGCTTATTACAGCATTCCACTCAAGTTAATCGAGATTGTTGAAATTCCCATCCGCAGCCTTGTTGCCGTGGCTTTTCCGAGGATGAGCCAGGAGAGCCGAAGGGGAAGGGATTTTGAGGTTAAGCGTATTTTTTACACTTATACGGGCATCGCATCGCTGGTTTTTGTCCCGTTGGTCATATTGCTTTTCTTGCTCGCCAAACCGCTTACCCTCCTGCTTGGAGGTGCCGAGTATGCATCCTCCTACACGATATTCTGGATTTTTCTGATTTATGCGCTGTTTTTGCCGATGGACCGATTCAGCGGGGTAGCACTGGATGCTGTAAACCGTCCCCGGCTGAACATGTTCAAGGTTTTTATTATGGCTGCTGCCAATATCATCGGAGATGTTCTGGTCATTCATTATTTCGGTTCGCTTGAGTTGGTGGCGGCTGTCACCATCATGAATGTTGTGATCGGGGTCTTCGTCGGAAACCTGCTGTTGAACCGGGAGTTGGGTACCCCCATCTGGCTGATATTTCCATACGGTTACAGGGCAATTCGCTCAAACCTTTTGAAGCTGCTCAAACCGCAACGAGATGAGTGACCTTTTTCGTGAAACCGGTGCTGCCAGAATTCGCCAGCCATCAATTATTGCCGCCTTGCTGCTGTTTGCCGTGGTGGCATCTGCCGGAATTGCATTGAAGGGACTGGTATTCGGGGTGATGCTGGTGGTTTTGCCAGCTGGGATATTCGCCCTGATTCACATCTTCAGGGATTCGAGGGCGGGACTTTTCTATGCTTTTGCATTTGCCTTCCTGGCAAACGGAATTCCCCGCTATGCTGGGGATATGGTGCCTTTCGGATTATTCGTGGATGCCATCCTCCTGTTGGGACTGGTTTCGCTGCTCCTCTCAAGGGGAAAATTCAGAAACTGGTCTCCGGTTAAAAATGACCTTGTGTTGATGTCGCTGGTCTGGATGGGATACACCCTGGTGCAGTTGTTCAATCCCGAGGCGGTAAGTTTTGTTGCATGGTTTTATGCCATGAGGGGGGTGGCCTTCTATCAGATTCTGCTGATTCCGCTTGGACTGATGGTGGTGCGTGATCGAAGTGATCTCAGACTGTTTCTCATCATTTGGTTTGGATTTTCGTTGCTGGCCTCGTTGAAGGGAATCCAGCAAATTGTGATCGGTACCGACCCGTTTGAAACAAAGTGGCTGGATGGGGGCGGAGGACTGACCCATCGGATTCAGGGGCGATTAAGGGCCTTTTCATTTTATTCGGATGCAGGGGTTTTCGGTGCAGCAATGGGGCAGACGGCTCTGGTGGCCGGTTTGATGGCCTTTGGTAAGTTGAAGAGCTACCTGAAATGGATCCTCCTGATGTTGGCCGCAATTTGCTTTGCCGGCATGCTTTATTCCGGAACCCGTGGGGCCCTGGCGGTTCCGGCAGCCGGTGGAATGCTCTACCTCTTTCTCAGCAGAAACTTTAAGGTATTTGCTGTTGGAATGATATTAGGACTTGCGGTTTTTGGCATCCTTCGTTTTACCTTCATTGGAAACACCAGCTATCAGATCTACAGACTGCGTACTGCGGTCAGACCTGCCCTTGATGCCTCCTTTCAGGTCAGGCTTGAAAACCAAAGAAGATTAAAGACCTATCTCGCAGATAAACCTTTTGGGGGAGGAATCGGATCAGCGGGCAACTGGGGCATGCGGTTCAGTCCTAATACTTTCCTGGCTCAAACACCAACCGACAGCTGGTATGTGAGGATCTGGGCAGAGATGGGTATTATTGGTCTTTCATTGCACCTTTTTATTCTGTTTTACCTCCTTGCAAGATGCTCCATCATTGTCTGGAAACTAAAAGATCCGGAGTTGAGAAACATTTTAGTGGCCCTGGTTTCAGGCATCTTTGGAATTATGGTTGCCAGCTATGGAAACGGTCTTTACGGACAGATGCCCATTAACGTGGTGATATTGATGAGCTATGTGCTTATTTACCGCGCCCCGCACTGGAAACCCGCCAACGTAAGTAGTTGAGATTTCGTAAAAAAGGATTAACTTTGCCGCCATGTTTATTTAAACATAATGTCTAACTTATTAGCTTAAAGTAATTTAACAAATGTCAAACGAAAAAATGCCGGCCGGTGAAGAGATGGAACTGGTGAACCCCTCTGCTGAGGCCGCAGAATCGACACCTGAAAAGGTGGAGGATGCTGTAACCGACACCAATCAAACCGTTGTAACGGAAGAAATGCCAGAAACTGAAGAGGTAGTGGAAGTGGAAGAAGAATCCACCGAAACCGAGGTGGAGGCAGATGAAGAAATTGAGGAAATTGAAGAAATTGACGAGGATCTTGAGGAGAATGAGGAGGAGGAAGAGGAGGAAGATGAAGTTCTTGAGGAAGAAGATGTTGCTGAGGACGATGAAGAGCCCCTGATTGTCCTGCCCAAGGCAACTTTGCAGGAGTTCGACTGGGAAAAGTGGGATGCAAAGGAGGATGAATACTCCAAATCACAGCGAGCCAGCCTCGAGGAGATGTTCAATAAAACACTCTCTGTGGTTGCAGAAAATGAAGTGGTTGATGGCACCGTTGTTTTTATCAATAAGCGCGAGGCTGTCATCAACATTGGCTACAAATCTGAAGGTGTTGTCAACATCAGCGAGTTCCGCTACAATCCCGAAATGAAGATTGGAGATAAGGTGGAGGTTTATGTTGAGACCCTGGAAGATAAAAACGGTCAGCTGGTACTATCGCACAAAACGGCCAGGGCCCTTAGGTCATGGGATCGTGTTAACGAAGCTTATGAAGGCAGTGAAGTGATCAAGGGCTTTATCAAGTGCCGTACCAAGGGCGGTATGATCGTCGACGTATTCGGAATCGAGGCCTTCCTGCCCGGTTCGCAGATCGATGTCAAGCCCATACGCGATTACGATATTTTTGTGGGTAAAACCATGGAATTCAAGGTGGTGAAGATCAACCAGGAGTTCAAGAATGTGGTTGTTTCTCACAAGGCGCTTATCGAAGCTGAACTCGAAGTACAAAAGCAGGAGATCATCTCAAGGCTTGAAAAGGGACAGGTTCTCGAAGGTGTGGTTAAGAACATTACCTCTTACGGGGTGTTCATTGATCTGGGTGGTGTCGATGGTCTGATTCACATTACCGACCTTTCATGGGGTCGCGTCAACCATCCCGAAGAGATCGTGCAGCTTGACCAGAAAATCAATGTGGTCATCCTCGACTTCGACGACAACAAGAAGCGCATTGCCCTGGGACTGAAACAGCTGACCCCGCACCCGTGGGATTCTCTGGATGCAGGACTTAAGGTAGGCGACGTGGTTAAAGGAAAAGTAGTGGTAATGGCCGATTACGGTGCTTTTGTTGAGATTGCAACCGGTGTCGAAGGCCTTATACACGTGTCGGAAATGTCATGGTCACAGCATCTTAGAAGTGCCCAGGAGTTCCTGAAGGTGGGTGATGCAGTGGAGGCAATGATACTTACCCTTGACCGCGACGAGCGGAAAATGTCATTGGGCATCAAGCAGCTGAGGCCAGATCCATGGTCTGAGATTGAGAAGCGTTACCCGGTTGGGTCGCAGCATACCTCGAAGGTGAGAAACTTTACAGGCTTTGGAGTATTTGTGGAGATAGAAGAAGGGGTTGACGGACTGATCCACATCTCCGACCTTTCGTGGACCAAGAAGATCAAGCACCCGGCAGAATTCTGCTCAATAGGGGATGAAATAGAGGTGGTTGTTCTCGAGATTGACAAGGAGAACCGCAGACTCAGCCTCGGGCACAAACAGCTCGAAGAGAATCCGTGGGATGTTTTTGAAACCCTGTTTACCGAGGGGAGCATTCATGAAGGAACCATCCTGAATATCTTTGACCGTGGTGCCGTGATTGCCTTACCTTATGGAGTCGAGGGTTTTGTTACCCCACGGCATCTGGTGAAGGAGGATGGTGGAACCGCTCGTGTTGAAGATAAACTTGAGTTCAAAGTGATTGAATTCAACAAATCTGCCAAGCGGATCATTCTCTCGCACAGCCGTGTGTTTGAAGATGAAAAGCGCGCCGAGGAACAGGCTGAGAAGAAATCCCAGACAGCTGCTGCTCCTCAGAAATCTGTGAAGAAGGTTAAGCCCAGCAACGAATCATCCACCACCCTTGGTGACATATCCGAACTGGCTGCCCTGAAATCCCAGATGGAGGCTGCAGAAAAGTCGAGCGCCAAGAAGTCTTCGAAGAAAGCTGCTGAACCGGTGGCCGAAAAGCCTGAACCGGTGAGTGCCATCATCCCGGAGGAAACAGCAGTCGTGACTGCAGTCCCAGAAGCCGTGGAAGATGAGAAACCGGCTCCCAAAAAATCCAAAGGCAGCAAGGCCAAGGCCGCTGCTGATGATTCAGTGGCCAAGCCTGCCGAAGACGCCATTGAAGCTCCTGCCGTTTCAGACGAAGCTGAAGCAGGTGCTGAAAAGGAATGAAGTTTGAACTGACCATTCTGGGAAGCAGTTCCGCACTGCCTACATCAGAACGTTTTCCGACCGCTCATGTGCTTAATGTGCATGAGCGGTTCTTTTTAATTGATTGCGCCGAGGGCACCCAGATGCAGCTTCGACGGAACAGGATCCCGATGGGAAAGATCCACCACATTTTTATTTCTCATCTTCACGGAGATCATTATTTTGGACTGCCAGGACTGCTTTCTTCGCTTGGCCTGATTGGCCGAAGGGTGCCACTTCATCTTTACGGTCCGCCTGAGCTGAAGGATAAGCTTGATGCCTTTGCCCATGCAAAGGAGCAGCTTGAATTTGAGATCGTTTTTAATGGTCACTCCTATGACGCACCCAAGCTCCTGCTTGAGACAACGGACCTTGAAGTATGGTCGATTCCGATGCTGCATAAGGTTCCGACGGTAGGGTTTGTTTTTCGCGAGAAATTGGGCCAGCGTCTCATCAGCAGGCATGAAGATGCAGGAGAGACCGTCAGGCCCCGGACACTGGCATGGTATTCTGATACCCGGTTCAACCCCGAGACTGCTGAATGTATCCGCCATGCCAACCTGCTCTACCATGAAGCCACCTACGATCACTCGCGCAGGGAAAGGGCCTGGTCAACGGGCCATTCAACAGCGCGTGAGGCTGCCCAGATGGCGAAGCTGGCTGAAGTGGGTCAGCTTGTCATCGGTCATTTTTCAGCCAGATACAAATCGGTAGATTCCCTTGTGAATGAAGCCAGGGAGGTTTTCGAAAACACCCAGGCCGCATATGACGGATTGAAAATTGATATACCCTTCATTAACCGATTGGATTTGTAATTTTACCCCCTTAAAGCCTGACCACATGGAAGAGACCATTCTGATTCTGGATTTTGGATCTCAGTATACCCAACTGATTGCTCGCCGGATTAGGGAACTCAACGTCTATTGTGAGATTCATCCCTTCAACAAGCCACCGGCGGAGGGACCGCATATCAAGGGGGTGATCCTTTCAGGAAGTCCTTTCTCTGTAAGGGATTCAGGAGCTCCGGTTCCGGATCTTACCGGGCTGCGCCACCGTTATCCGATTCTGGGCATTTGCTACGGTGCACAATACCTGGCGCTGGAGGCAGGCGGTGAGGTGCTCCCCTCAAGGCACCGGGAATACGGCCGTGCCCATCTCTCATTCGTCGATGTCACCGATTCACTTTTCAGGGGAATATCTCTTGGAACCCAGGTGTGGATGTCGCATGGCGATACCATCGCTTCTGTACCCGATCATTTTGAGGTGACTGCAAGCACTTCGGATGTAAGAATTGGGGGTTTTAGAATCAATGGAGAACAAACCTACGGGATTCAGTTTCACCCTGAAGTTTATCACACCGTTGAAGGACTTGAACTGCTCAGAAACTTTGCCGTTGACATTTGCGGATGCAATCAGTCATGGACACCCGATGGCTTCATTGAAACCACCGTTTCACAGCTTCGCGGACAACTTGGAAGCGATGCGGTGGTTCTGGGGCTCTCAGGGGGGGTTGACAGCACCGTGGCGGCTGTATTGCTTCACCGGGCCATCGGTGAGCAGCTGACCTGCATCTTTGTTGACAATGGACTCTTGCGCAAGAGTGAATTTGAGACGGTGCTTGAATCCTATAAGCATATGGGCCTAAATGTCATAGGTGTCAGAGCGGGAGATCGTTTTTTGCAGGCGCTAAAGGGACTGACCGATCCCGAGCAGAAGAGAAAGGCGATCGGAAGAACATTTATCGAAGTCTTTGATCAGGAGGCGCATAAGCTCGACCAGATTAAATGGCTGGCTCAGGGCACCATTTATCCCGATGTGATTGAGTCGATTTCAGTCAACGGTCCTTCTGCCACCATCAAATCTCATCACAACGTGGGTGGACTGCCTGAGACCATGAAGCTGAAGATTGTTGAACCGCTCAGGCTGCTTTTCAAGGATGAAGTCAGGAGGGTAGGCAGGGCACTTCACATCACCGATGCCATATTGAAAAGACATCCATTTCCCGGTCCGGGGCTAGGTATTAGAATCCTGGGCGAGATCACCCCTGATAAGGTGGCGCTGTTGCAGGAGGCCGATGATATCTACATTCGCGCCCTCAAGGAGCACGCCCTCTACGATCAGGTCTGGCAGGCAGCTTGTATTTTGCTTCCCGTTCAGTCGGTCGGAGTGATGGGTGATGAGCGTACCTATGAAAATGCTCTGGTACTGAGGGCTGTTACATCCACAGATGGTATGACGGCAGACTGGTCGCACCTTCCGCATGAGTTTCTGGCAAAGGTGTCAAACGAGATCATCAACAAGGTCAGGGGTATCAACCGGGTGGTATACGACATCAGCTCAAAACCACCGGCAACAATCGAGTGGGAGTAATTATAACAGGAGCTTGTTAATCGCCTGTCCGATATCCTCTGCCCGTAAGATTGCATCGGGCATGAATTTCTCCATGGCAGCTTCCGGCATCCTTGGCATGGATGCCGTAGCCGGATCCTGAATGATGGTGTAGCCCCCTTTTTTGTGTATCAACTCCATCCCCTTGGCTCCGTCCCAGTTGGCACCCGTGAGTAAGACACCGATCAGTCCGCTCCCGAATACCCACAAGGCGGTTTCAAACAGAACATCTATGCTTGGTCTGCTGTAGTTGACCTTCTCCTCATTGCTCAACGAGAGACTTCCGTCCCGCTCAGCCATAAGGTGATAATCCGGAGGGGCAAAATATACCTTGCCTGGCTCCATCATGGCCTTGTCGGCTGCTTCAACAACCTTAACCTTACTCATCTGGTCAAGGTATGTAACCAGAAAGGAATCAGAATGGGGACTGATGTGCAGCACCACCATGACCGGGACGGGCAGTTCGGCGCGAAGTGCGGGAAGGATCATCGAAAGGACATCCAATCCGCCGGCCGAGGCACCCATCACCACTGCATGATACTTCTTTTGGTTCTTTCTGCTCACCTTGTCCCTTGACTTAGTATTTCTTACGATATATCTTCCATTTCGCATCCACCGTATCAAAAAGTGGCAGATGCTTTGAGAAGGTCAGGCTCTCCTTGGATCCCAGGCACAGGTAGCCACCCGGAGGCAGGCTCTCGGCGAACAATCCTATGACCTTATCTTGCAGTTCCTTGTTAAAATAGATCAAGGTGTTGCGACAAATAACCAGGTTCATCTCTCCGAATACACTGTCGGTCACCAGATTGTGGTCGGCAAATACAATGTTTTCTTTCAGTGGCTTTTTCATGATGACCGAGTCATACTTTGCGTTGTAATAATCAGCAAAGGAGGTCTTGCCACCTGATTTTATATAATTGGCCGTGAATTCCTTCATCAGGGATATGGGATAGATTGCCTCACGTGCCTTCTGCAACACCATCGGATTGAAATCGGTTGCATAGATCTGGCAGCGGTTCAGCAAACTCTCCTCCTTCAACAGGATGGCCATCGAATAAACCTCCTCTCCGGTTGAACATCCCGCATGCCAGATCTTAAGAAAGGGGTAGGTCTTTAAAATCGGAACCACCACTTCGCGAATGAGTTTAAAAAAATCGGGATCCCTGAACATCTCAGTGGTATTGATAGAGAGATCCTGGAGAAAGGTCTTGAAAAAGGATTCGTCGTACAGCAGATGCTCCTGCAGGCGGGTGACATTGGGAATATCCGAGAGGGCCATTCTGTGCAGGATTCTCCTTTTAGCATGTGCCTTTCCATAGTCCCTGAAGTCATATCCGTATTTAAGATAAATCGCCTCCAGCAGCAGCCTTATTTCAAGGTCCTGAAGATCGTGGTTCTCCTCTGTCGCTTTTAAGCCTGATAGAGCCATACCCTTAACATGGAAATGAGTTTCTCGGCATCGATTGGTTTGGCCAGGTAGTCATTGGCCCCCGACTGTATACAGCGCTCGCGGTCTCCTGGCATCGCCTTTGCCGTCAGGGCGATGATTGGCAGTTTCCTGAATGAACTATTGCGCCTGAGCTCCTCCATTGCTTCATACCCGTTCATCTCCGGCATCATGATGTCCATCAGGATCAGGTCAACCTTGTTGCTTGTCGCCTTGTCAACGCCCTCTCTTCCGTTGCGACCCACCAATACTTTCACCCCATGATCCTCCAGCAGACTGGTCAGGGCAAACACGTTGCGCATGTCATCATCAACGATCAGAACCACCTTTTCTCTGAGGAAATCCTCACGGGGCCTGATTTTCCTGAGCATCTGCTGTTTAGATTCGGGCAGATTGGCTTCAACCTGGTGCAGAAACAGGGTGGTTTCAGCCAAAAGGCGCTCAGGCGAACGGATCCCTTTGATGATGATTCGGTCAGAATACTTCTGCAGCTTTTCCTCCTCCTCCCTGGTCAGGTCCTTGCCCGTGTAAATGATGATGGGCATGCGCTGCGCTTCGCTGTTTCGAACTATCTTTTGCAGCAGATCATAGCCGCTCATATCTTCAAGACCCAGGTCGAGGATCATACAGTCGAAGTTTTCCTTTTCAAGCTGCTTCAGAGCGTCATGGCCCTTTGATACGGTGGTAATCTGGATGTTGTCTTCTCCAATCAGCTCGCGGATGCTGTGCTGCATGGCAGGGTCATCTTCGACCACCAGTAGTTTTTTGAGCGGTTTGGAAATGATCCCTTCAATCTTATCAAAAGCTTCGTTGACCTCCTCCACCGAAACCGGTTTCTTAAGAAAGCCGATCGCTCCCTTTCTCATGGCCTCAATACTTTTGTCGCTGGCCGACATGAAATGCACCGGAATATGGCGGGTTGAGGGATTTTCCTTAAGTCGCTGCATGACCTCCCAACCGTTTATTCCCGGAAGTCCGATGTCAAGGACGATGGCACTCGGACCGTAATAATCTGCATAGTGAAGTCCGGTTTCCCCGTTGGGTGCAACCATGCACTTGAAGTGCTTTTCATGGGCAAGGTCATAAAGTACCTGGGCAAATGCCGGATCATCCTCAATGATCAGCAGAAAGGGGTCTCCCTTCTTGATGTGTTTCCGGTCATCCATGATCAGTTCATAGGTTTCGCGGGGACTGGCATCCAGGTCTGTCATGGGTTGATCGAGGGCAACAGCCGGATCAGCAGGCAGCTCAATGGTATTTACTACGGGGGGCAGGTCTTCTTTGGCCACCTGTTTTTGAGGCTCAATCCTTTCGGGCAAAACCAGTATGAACCTGCTTCCTTTTCCAGGCTCACTTTCAAGCAGGATGTCTCCTCCCATCAACCTGGCAAAATTACGCGAAATGGCAAGTCCAAGTCCTGTGCCCCCGAACTTGCGCGATGTGGTGCCATCGGCCTGCTTAAAGGCGTCAAAGATCTCCTTCTGTTTCTCACCTGCTATCCCGATACCGGTATCTTCGATCGAAATAGAAATCCAACTTTTCTTCCCATCCGGGGATGCTGGTTGGGTGCCGGTCCCGGGGTGCATGGCAACCATCAGCCTGACCGATCCGCGTTCGGTGAACTTCACTGCATTTGAGAGCAGGTTGCGAAGGATCTGTCCGAGCCGCATCGGATCGTTGAAGATGATCTCAGGTATCTTTTCCCCGATAGAAAAGGTGATTTCCAAACCTTTTTCTTCAGCCAGAGGAGCGAAATTTTCTTTAAGTTCCTCAACCACCTGCTGAAGATTGATCTCTTCTGAATGCAGATCAATTCTTCCGGACTCGATTTTCGACAGGTCTAGTATTTCATTGATCAGCGACAGTAGGTTCACTCCCGAAGAGTGGATGGTCTGGGCTGATTTAATCTGCTTCTCATTCAGGTTATCCGGCTTATTCTGGGCCAGGATCTGAGAGAGCACCAGAATGCTGTTCAAAGGGGTGCGCAGTTCATGAGACATGTTGGCCAGAAATTCAGATTTGTAGCGGCTGGTCTGTTCAAGATCCCGTGCTTTTTGCTCAATCTCCTGCCGCGCCCTTTCGAGTTCATCATTTTTGCGTCTCAGGGCCTCACGCTGGTTTTCAATGGCTCGGGTTCTTTCGGCCAGTTCCTCGTTGGTGACCCGTAATTCCTCCTGCTGAGCCTGCAGATTGGCTTTTGACTCCTCCAGCGAGCGGGTCTGGGCCTCCAGCTCTTCATTGGCCTGACGCAATTCCTCCTGCTGTACCTGAAGTTCTTCGTTGGTCTGGCGTAACTCTTCCTGCTGTACCTGCAACTCTTCGGCAAGTTCTTTCTGTTGCCTGAGAAGGTTCTGGAGCTCGGTTCTGGATTTTGAGCTCCTGAGGGCGATCGCAATGGCTTCTGCAACCAGACCTATGTATGCGAGTTTGTTTTCACCTAAGGCTTCAAGACAGGCAAGTTCAATGACTCCTTCGGTCTCATTGCTGTAGATACAGGGTACTACATATAGATGCCTTGGCAGGGCGCTGCCAAGCCCGCTGCAAACATCAAGGTACCCTTCAGGGACATCATCCACCGAGAGGATTTTTTTATCCTTCATGGCCTGTCCGGGGAGTCCTTCGCCCGATTTGAAGCTTCTGCCGGCCAGCTGACCCGTGTTGACGGCGTAGCCTCCAACAAAAACCAGCTTTCCGTTTTGATCGGATGAGAACAGGGCAGAGGCATGAGCGCCAAGCTGGTTTGAAAGCAGGGTGGTGATCTTCTGACCGAGGCTTGCCAGGTCAAGATCGCCCTGTAACTCCTGACTTAGCTGATTCTGATTGGTTTTAACCCAGTTTTCAAGCTGGTTCTTCTCGTCCGCTTTTCTGAGGGCCAGGGTCATTTCATTCAGTGCCAGGCTGAGTTCGTCGTGGGCCGACCTCGGGTTTAGCAAGGCGCTGAAATCCCCTGTGGCTACCTTTTGGGCATGATCAGCCTGCTGGCGCAAAGTGGCTTGCATGCTTCGATAAGAGGCAGCAAGCTGACCCACCTCGTCTTTTGAAACATAACTTGCCTCGAGGTCGAGCCGGCCCAATGACATCTGCTCAAGGTTGTCGCGGATTTGGGAAACCGGCTGTGCAATCATTCTTGAAAGCACCTTCGAGAGCAAGAAAATCACGAAACCCAAAATCACGACGATCGCCAGTATGGCCAGCCTCAGTTGGGTAACCGTTGTGGATCCCAGGTTTCTTACATCTTCGGCGTAGTCCTTTTCCTGCCTGGCCATGTTGGCCAGAGTTTCATCCAAGTTAAGGCCCGAGAGGGCTGCACTGCCCGGACTGATAAGCTCTTTTCTGAAAACTTCAAGAATCTCAAAGGCATACTTTCTCGAGATCTCAGTTGAAACAATGCTGGTGTTCAACATCTCCTTTGAGAGTTTCCTGATCAGGCCTACCCTCGCCACTAGCAATTGGGCGTTTTTCAGGCCATCGGGGTCTTTCGAGTCTTTGAGCGCACTCCCATAAATACTTCTGGCCTCTTCAACAATCTCCTTGCTTGAAAGGTTCTGAAACAGACTATCGACTCCGGCAAAAAAGTCAAGTTGCCGGTTTGCCCTGGTCAACCGGTCGATGGCTTTGTTAAGAAACTTTTCTCGCTCCCCGGGGAAAGCGAGCGACTGGTAATATAATTCGAGGCTCTCGTGGTAGGCCATCATGTAGTCGCGTTGTGCTACCAGCATGATGCTTACTACCTTGGTGCTGTTGATGAGGTAGTTTGAAACCGCACCAAGAAGCATTAGAGAAACCAGTGAAATGGCGATCATCAGATGGAGTTTCGTGTTGATCGTTTTATTCTTCAGCCAGTTGATAAACATAATGCCGTATTTTAGAGATTTAGAACTTCAGGGTGGCGTTGAATTCAGCCGCCTCCCTGAGTGAACCTTCCAGTTGCCTCAGTAGTTTTTCTGATTTGCGGTAATCCTTCAATCGTGCCTCACGGTGCATATCCATCAGGATGCTGAACGGGCGTGGTAAGGCCAGGTTTCCGACCACTCCTTTCATTTTATGAACATTATCAGCGAGATTGTCGAAATCACGGTTTTCAAGATCCTTACTTAAAATATCTATGCGTTCATCCAGGTTGCCAAAGAAGGTGTCAAGCATCAGTTTGGCAAATTCGGCGTTTCCTGAAACCCGGTCAAGAAGCTCCTTGGTGTTTATGGGTATTTTCAATGGTCAGCGGTTTTTGATTGCGTCAGTTTCAGAATAACCTCGTATAATTCACTCGGCTTGAAAGGCTTTGTAATGTAATCGTCCATGCCCGAATTCAGGGCCTTGTCGATATCGCCACGCATGGCATGGGCCGAAAGGGCAACAATGGGAATTGGTTTGCGGCCGGAAAGGTTTTCATCGTTACGGATGATCCTGGTGGCTTCATACCCATCCATCTCCGGCATTTGTATGTCCATCAGGATCAGATCATATGGATTTTCTCTGAATAGGTTGACCGCTTCCATGCCATTCAAAGCATGGTCTACCTTCCAGTTTCTCAACTGCAGGAAGCCAAAGGCCAGCCGTGCATTGATCCGGTTGTCTTCAGCCAGCAGAATGCGTAAGGGATCCTCCAGCGAAGTATGAACAATATCTTGTCTCTTAATGGGTTCATTGAGCTTGGCCGGAGTGAGGATCTCCTGAAATGTCTTTCGGATGGTTTTCGGAAAGAGCGGTTTCATGGCAACAGCGGTAAACCCATCTTCAATGTAAGAGTCCTTTCTCCCCAGCTGGTTGTCGGTGATCATGACCACCCGCGGAGCATCCAAGGTCAGCAGCTCATCAAGGAGGGCTAAAGGAGCATCCTCCCGGATTCTGGCATCCTGGTAAAGTTGGCTGTCGATAAATAGTGAACGATACGGGGACTTTTCTGATACTCTTGCATGCTTCAGGTCCTGCAAGCTGTTGGTCACCACGCACTCAACTCCATAATACTGCAGTAGTTTCTCAGCGTTGAAACCATTTCCCGGAGAGGGTTCGAGCATGAGGACGGGTGACAACTTGAGATAGTCATTCGATCGCTCAACTGCGGGAGGTGCTTCATTAAGGCTGAAGGGAATCTCAAAAAAGAAGGTTGATCCCATTCCGGCCTGACTCTCCACCCAGATTCTGCCCTGCATCAGGTCAACCAGCTTTCTGGATATCGAAAGGCCCAGGCCGGTTCCGCCGAAAACCCTTGAGGTTGAAATTTCGGCTTGGCTGAACGACTGGAAAATGGAGTTGATCTTGGTCGAATCGATTCCGATTCCGGTATCGGCTATCGAAAATTGAATCACCGCCCGTTCGGGTGTTCTTCTGATCAGGCCGGCAGTGATGGTTATCGAGCCTTCGTTCGTGAATTTATAGGCGTTGGACAGGAGGTTGAGTAAAATCTGGCGGACCCTTGTGGGATCCCCGGTCACCTCCAGTGGAAGGTGAGGATCAACCTCACAAACAAGATCAAGGTTCTTTTCTGAAATTTTCACGGCCAGCATTCTGACCACCTTCTCCATAACATCGGCGGGAGAAAAGGAGATACTCTCGAGTTCGAAGCGCTCAGCTTCAATTTTCGAGAGATCCAGAATCTCATTTAAAATCTCCAGCAACGAGTCACCCGAGGTTCGTATGCTTTCAATCCTGTCGCGGAGGTCGGGGGAGCTGTTCTCAAGCAGGGCCAGGTCGGCCATGCCAATGATCCCGTTGAGTGGCGTGCGGATCTCATGGCTCATGTTGGCCAGAAACTCACTTTTAGCGCGGTTGGCCTCTTCTGCAGCATGCCTGGCGATCTCGGCGGCTTTCCATGCCTCGCGGGCGGTCTCCTCGCTTTGCCTCAGCTTCCTCTTCGATTCTATCAATTCAGAAATGGTGGTTTCAAGCTTGTGGGTGATGTTTTCAAGGGTCTGTTTTTGAAGGTGAAGGTCAATAAAGACTCTGACTTTCGACTTCAGGATTTCCGGTTCAACCGGTTTAAAAAGGTAATCAACGGCTCCGGATTCATAACCCTGGAAAATATTCTGGCGCTCCTTGCTGATCGCCGTTACGAAAATTATCGGAATGTGCTTGGTTCGTGAGCTGCCGCGGATCAGTTCTGCCGTTTCGAAGCCATTCATACCGGGCATCTGAACATCCATAAGGATCAGTGCCACCTCGTGTTCAAGGAGGATGCCCAGGGCCTCATTACCTGATCTTGCAGTAAGAATCTCAATGTCAGGTTGTTCGAGGAGTGCCTCCATGGCAAACAGGTTCTCGTCGCGGTCATCGACGATCAGCAATTCGGTTTTTGGATAGGGCCTCATGAGAAAGGGGTGTTAAGCATCAAAAATAGTAAAAAATAGGTAGCATATTTTGGCTATTTTTGATGGCTGATGTCTTATCTAACGACCCACTGGCTTGAGGTTTCGGGCGCATTGATCAGCCTGGTTTATCTCTACTTCTCCGTGAGACAGATCATCTGGCTGTGGCCTTTCGGCATTCTTTCAGCCCTGCTGTATTCCATTGTGTTTGGAACCAATGGTTTCTATGCCAGTATGGGACTTCAGGGGTATTACCTGGGAATCAGTGTTTATGGTTGGTGGAACTGGAGCCGCAGGCGCGGGCGCGGGGTTGACCAGGATCGTGCAGATATAAGCCTAAGGGTGACAACGACCGGCAGGAGAACCGCTTCGATCGCTGCAGTCGTTTTTTTGCTGCTTTGGCTCGTCTTGTCGTGGGTGCTGAACAAACTGACGGATTCAACGGTTCCGGTATGGGACGCACTCACAACGGCCGGTGGGATTGTGGCAACCTGGATGTTGGCCCGCAAGTTGCTTGAGCACTGGTTGGTCTGGATTTTTGTGGATACCGTGGCCTGGATTGTTTATCTTAACAAAGGTCTTTATCCTACCGCCATCCTCTATATGATTTACACGGTCATTGCGGTGGCGGGATTCGTGCAATGGCGCAAAACCATGGCCCAATGAGCCGGCCTTTTTTCATCACCGGACCTGAATCCACCGGAAAAAGTACCCTCACCCTGTGGCTGGCTTCCCAATTCGGAGCCCATGCCATACCCGAGTATGCCCGTGATTATATTGAGCGCCTGAAGCGACCCTATACCTACAATGATGTTGAGCACATTGCCTCAATGCAGCTTGAACAGATTATGGCCCACCGGGATGCCGGTCTTTGCTTTTTTGACACGGGACTGATCATCACCAAGGTTTGGTTTGATAAGGTTTTCGAACGCATACCCGATTGGTTCATGCAGCGAATTCCCATTGAGGGCAGGGGGGTATACCTTCTTTGCGAACCCGATCTGCCCTGGGTCAGAGATCCGGTCAGGGAGAATCCTGATATCCGGTCTGAATTGTTTGAGCGTTATCGTGATGAGATCAAGGGCTATGGTTTCGACTGTCATGTGGTGTCAGGAATCGGTGAAAAGCGCTTTGATGTGGCGAAAGCCATTGCAGAAGCTTATCTTTGATGCGCAACTCAATCATTCGGAACATGCTCAACGACCAATTCACCATTGTGGTTAAAACCTTTCAGGGATTGGAAGAAGTTTTGGCTGGCGAGATTAAGTCCCTGCAGGTCAAGGATATTCAAATCCTGACCCGGGCAGTGAGCTTCACAGGCGACCTGATCTCGCTTTACAAAGCCAACTACCATCTGCGCACTGCGCTCAAGGTGCTTGCCGAGGTCGAAACTTTTCAGGCGAAGAATGATGTTGAACTATACCAGAAGATACAGGGAGTTGACTGGCAACGGTATCTTGATCCATCCCAAAGCATGGCGGTCGAGTGCGTCACCAATTCAGACCTCTTTACCCACAGTCAGTTCATTGCCCAGCGGGTAAAGGATGCTGTGGTCGACCAGCTTCGCGACCGCACCGGTAAAAGGCCGAGAGTCGACCGAGAAAAGCCCGATCTGCGGATATCCATCCACATTGCTGATCAAAGGGTGGGGGTTTTGCTCGACAGTTCTGGAAGTCCCCTTTATAAACGGGGATATCGCTCAGAGCAGCACCAGGCACCGATCAACGAGGTGCTTGCCGCGGGGTTGCTGATGCTGGCTGGCTATGACGGAACGGGACATCTGGTTGATCCGATGTGCGGTTCGGGTACCTTCCTGATTGAAGGGGCGATGATTGCTTACCGCCTGCCACCGGGCATGTACCGCAAGTCGTTCGGATTTGAAAACTGGAAAAACTTCAGCCAGGAGTTGTTTGATGAGGTAATTGACAGCGTAGAAGAGCAGCCCGAGCGAAAAATCGTGATCACAGGGGGCGACATTTCCACCGAATCCCTGATGCTAGCCAGGCAATCGATTCATAAAGCCATTCTCGACAAGATGGTCACCGTCAGCAAAACGGCCGTGCAGGATTTTGTTCCGCCGATCGGGACTGGCTGGATGGTTACGAATCCGCCTTATGGGGAGAGAATCAGGCTGCGCGACATCGACGGATTCTACAAAATGCTCGGAGACCGGCTTAAGAATCACTACAGGGGATATCAGGCGTGGATCTGCAGCGGCAATCTGGATGCCATGAAAAGCATCGGTCTGCATCCGTCGAAACGGTTCAGTCTGTTGAACGGTTCAATACCGGTTACTTTCAGAAAATTTGATCTTTACGAAGGAAGCCGACGTGCACGCTATGCGGGTAATCAGTCTCAGCCGAACAAGGTGCTGCGTTCCGGACCATCCCGTCGTACAGACAAACCTGCTCCGGTAACGCGCAGGAGCGGTCAGGTCAGTTTAAAGAAGAAGGGATCAGCCCAGTGAGGCTGCATAGGCACCAAGCTCAAGGCCTGTTACCCTGACTTGTTCGATGAACTTTGATACCAGGAGGGGATACTGTTCAGTATCCAGGCCGCTCTTGGCCTTAAGTTCCAAAACCTTCAGGTCATCTGCCAGGGCGTTCATTCCCATGACCGCAACCGAAGATTTTGCCTTGTGCGCCAGGGCGCCCAGTTCGGCCCATTGCCGGTTATCCAGGTGGGCGGTCATACCATCGGTAAATTCAGGCAACTGGTCGATGAAAATCTGGATCATTTCGACGATCATCTCATTGCTCCCCATGGCCATGCTTTCAAGATAGGAGAGGTCGGCGTAGGTAAAGTTTGAAGCCATATTATCAGGTCGGTTACAGACAGCGAAACAGCCACTAATATAGGACTAATATCATGATTTTTGTTGGATTAATCCGTTACCTTTGTTTAACTGCAGCCTTTCTGACTTAAGCTTTATACATTATGAAAACCACGCCTTTTTACAATTTTCACCAGGAATTTGGGGCCCGGCTCGAACCCTTTGCAGGGTATATGATGCCCATAGAATATTCGGGAATTACCGATGAGCATCTTCAGGTGCGTGAGCGCCTCGGGGTGTTCGATGTTTCACACATGGGAGAGTTCTGGGTGAGCGGACCAAAGGCATTTGAGCTGGTGCAAAAGCTGACCACCAACGATGTCGCCATGCTGCATGATGGTAAGGTTCAATACAGCTGTTTTCCCAACGGAAAGGGTGGGATCGTGGATGATCTCCTGGTGTATCGTGTGAGCAGTGATACTTATCTGCTGGTGGTGAATGCGGCCAACATTCAGAAGGACTGGGATTGGTGCTGCGGGCACGCGCGCGAACTTGGAATGGAAATTGGCAGCGAGCTGATTAATCAATCGGATTCCACCGCTCAGTTGGCCATTCAGGGTCCGCTTGCCCTGGAGGCTATGCAAAAGCTCACCGAAGAGGATGTTGTGAGCATGGAGTATTACACTTTCAAACAGATTCCCTTTGCCGGCATCGATGAGGTGATTTTCTCGACCACCGGGTACACAGGATCGGGTGGATGTGAAATCTATTGCCGCAATGAAGACGCTCCGAAACTCTGGAAAGCGGTGATGGATGCCGGTGCCGGATATGGAATTAGGCCCATCGGCCTTGGCGCCCGTGATACCCTCAGGCTGGAGAGTGGATTCTGTCTGTATGG
>CAYGOU010000001.1:61858-62129 GCA_964351455.1 uncultured Porphyromonadaceae bacterium | reverse complement strand
GTCGTCGATGATCCGGGTTGCTGTAATTCTGACATCTGAAAAGAGCTGTTGGTTCCACAATTGCTGAATGGCATTGCGTGTGGCTTCTCCTGGCACCAGAATCCGGTCGCCTACCTGGAAGCCTGTATATTGAAGGATGATTCCAAGATTGGCAAAATTATCCCCAGAAAAGGATACTCCACCGATCTCATATTCTTTGGGTTCTTTGGTATAATCGATTACGGTAAATCCCGTGGTAGCGGTCTCCTGGCTTAATAATACTGCTGACCAG
>CAYGOU010000001.1:18129-61848 GCA_964351455.1 uncultured Porphyromonadaceae bacterium | reverse complement strand
ACAAATAGGGTTCTTCTCATGGAGAATGTGGGGTTAAAGTTGCTCGCCGGTCCGGCCAAATCGTCTCTCTCTGGTTTGGTAGCTGAAAAGGGCCTCATAGTAGTCCTCCTTACGAAAATCAGGCCAGTATTTGGGAGTAAAGTATAATTCACTGTAGGCAAGCTGATATAAAAGGAAATTGCTGATCCGGTATTCCCCGCTGGTTCTGATAAGTAATTCAGGATCAGGGACTCCGGCCGTAACCAGATAGGATTCAAACACCTTTTCGCTAAACTCCTCTGGGGTGATCAAACCTGCAAGTGTGTCTGCCTGAATGGCTCTTACTGCTTTAAGAATTTCCCATCTCGAACTGTATGAAAGGGCCAAAATAACTGTAAGACCCTTGTTCTCACATGTTTTTTCCATGAGAATCTTAAGTTGCTTGCGCGGAGCCTCTGGCAATTTCTGAAGGTCGCCTATGGTAAGCAACCTTACATTATTTTCCATGAGCTTTTTGGTCTCTTTCTTGATGGTCGACACCAGCAGACTCATGAGGGCTTCTATCTCCTCAGGCGGACGTCCCCAGTTTTCAGTTGAAAAGGCATAAAGAGTGAGAAACTTAATACCCAGTTCACCCGAGGCTTCCACCACCTCATGAACAGGAACAACTCCGTTCTGGTGACCGAAAATTCTTGCTGCGCCTTTCTTCTTGTCCCATCTGCCATTTCCATCCATGATGATGGCAACATGGCTGGGGAGTTTTTCCGGAATCAGTTTGTCTTTCAGACTCATTTCTTGGTTTTCCTGGTCGTCTCGTAAAAGGGGCAGGTTTTACATCGTTTGATAATGGTGTAACCCATGGTGACCCCAATGAAAGAGTGCCAGTTGCTGAGGATAAGACTGGGTATGTTGTCTGTACCTGCGAAATAGTCCTGCGGCTCGAAAACCTTACGCAGCGCCCATTCGAAGGTAAGTCCCAGTTGCGGATTAACCTGGTATTTCAAACCAAGATTAAAGGGAATAGCCGGACTCATCCGGTAAATTCCCAACCCTGCTCCAATGAAGGTACTAACCTGAGAATTCTCTTTCCTTGGGTCAAGGGGCAGGAAGTTGAACTCAACCATCCCGTGCAAATCAGTCTTTTGAAGAGAAAACCCTCCAACCATTCCGGTATTGACCCCAAAACGCATGGCATACCTGGGGTTAAAATTGAAACGGTAGTAGGCTCCTGCCGCCAGATCATGGGTTCCGGGCAGAGCAATCGGAAGGATGGTATAGAGATGTTCCTGAGACATCCCCATGAACAATCCATAATCATTGCTCTGTTGGGCGGGCAACTGTAGGGTTGCCATAATGATCCCTATCAGAATCGGCAGTCGCTTCATGTTTCTTTGCAAATTGGACGGGAAAGTTGACTCCCTTTCCATACAATAACTGGCAAAGCGCAAATATAGTATATTTTCACTGATCAATTTTAGGGGTAAACGGGCCCGGGTGGGATTAAGTTACACCCAGTTTCGTTTATCTGCCCCCCACATCAGCTTACCCCTAAGGGTCTGAAAGAAATCATGGTTCTTAAGCCTGGGGATGAGGATGTTAAATGGTGCTCTGCTGATTTTCAGCTCCACATGGTCATCTACCACCACCGACCTAGAGTCGGCACTAACGAGCACCTTTCCGCTTCGCCCCTCCATTTTGAGAGTCAGCGTCATGGTATCTTTATAAACCAGCGGCCTCACCGTCAGGTTGTGAGGAGCAATGGGCGAAAGAAGAAAAGTTCCTGTACCCGGCAGTACCAGGGGACCTCCAACGCTCAACGAATATGCCGTGGAGCCTGTGGGTGTTGCTACAATCAACCCATCTGCCCAGTAACTGTTAAGGAATCTGCCGTCAAGCCACACATGGATTGTAATCATCGAGGCATCATCGCGCTTGTGAACGGTAATCTCATTGAGGGCAAAATTGAAGTCCCCGAACAGAGCCTGTTCGGTCTCCACCCGGATCAGGGCACGTTGCTCAATTTCAAAAAAGCCTTGAAGTATGGAATCAACGGCTGTGGTAATTTCATCCTGCCCGATGGCCGCCAGGAACCCCAGCCGTCCGATGTTAATTCCGGCTATCGGTATGGTCCTTTCCCTAACAAAGGTAACTGCCTCAAGGTAGGTGCCATCCCCCCCCAGGCTGAGCATCACTTCATCCTGTCCTGTAAGATCCCCATGATGCACAAAAAACCCATCAAATCCTTCATCTTCAAACATCCCTTTAACTTTGTCATAAAGCGGTTTATAAATATGACATTCAACCTTATGATCCCTGATCTTTGACATCATCAGGCGAAAGGGAATTCTGAATTCATCCGGGAAATGGTGTCCGAAAAGCAGAACCCGTTTGAAGCGCGGCGTAATACTCATGATTTCAGGTATTCAGGTAACGCATGAATTCATCAAAACGACTCCGGTAGAGTTCTTCCATGGCATCCTCATGGCTGAAGCTTGCGCTTATTTCATAACCGTAACGCTCAAGCGACCTGTTGATGGAGGTAAGGTCGGTGGTATTGACCTTGATGGTGAGCTCAAGCCGCATCGTTTCTGGCGATGTGCTTGCAAACAGTGAGAGTATCTTGGCACCGTTTTCTTCAACCAGTCGGGATATCTCAAAGAGGGAGTAGTCATGGATGGTCATGTTCAGAATGATGACCGCCCCCGGCTGGTCAACGCCGGCGAGACGTGCAAAGGCCCCAATCATCTCCTGTTGGGTGATGCATCCTGCATAGCTCTTTTGAGGATTCAGTACCGGAACCACACTCAGATTGAGCCTTGCCATTATTTCGGCCACCTCATAGAGGTGCTGATCGAGAAAAACGAAAGGACTGAACAGTGAAAGGTTGTGATTTCCGATGGGTTCGTCTGGATTGGTCAGAGTGGATATGTCTGCATCCGAGATGAGGCCCAGAAAGTCTGCCTCGTTGACAACCGGGAGATGGGAGACCCTGAAATGCTCCATCCATGAAAGGGCCTGAGCCCCGGTATTCGAGGTCATTACCCTGGGGATGCTGTCTGAAACCAGGTCTTTGGCAAGCATACAGAAGGATTATTCTTAACTTTGGGTCTGCCATCAAAAACCTACAAATGACAACCAGACTAAGTGTAAATATAAATAAAATTGCCACACTCCGTAATGCCAGGGGTGGCAGCATCCCGGATGTATTGCAGGCAGCGGTGAACTGTCAGAGGTTCGGTGCACAAGGCATTACGGTACATCCCAGACCAGATGAAAGACACATCCGTTACCAGGATGTAAGGGATCTCAAGCCCCTTGTTCATACCGAATTCAACATTGAAGGAAATCCTACCGATTCATTTATACACCTGGTTCGGGAGATCCAGCCTGAACAGGTAACGCTGGTTCCTGATGCCCATGATGCCATAACCTCCAATGCCGGCTGGAATACAAAAAAGAACAGGGATTATCTGCAGCATGTGATCGGTCTCTTTAAGGAAAAAGGCATCCGGGTTTCAATCTTTGTGGATGCCGACGAGGAGATGGTCATGCATGCCTCTTTCACCGGTGCCGACCGGATTGAGCTCTACACTGAGCCCTATGCCCAGGGTTATCACCACGACCGGGAAAAAGCGATTGAACCATTTGTCAGGGCCGCCATGGCTGCCAGAGAGCAACGCCTGGGACTGAACGCCGGCCATGACCTGAATCTCGATAACCTTCAGTTTTTCAGCCAGCAAATTCCTGACCTTCTTGAGGTAAGCATCGGACACGCCCTTATTTCGGATGCCTTATATTATGGTCTCGAAAACATTATCTGGCAATACCGGCACAAACTGGGACATCAGCTACCCGTATGAAGCTCCACTTCCTGAAACTCGGACAGGGGCACCCGTTGGTCATTCTTCACGGGCTTTACGGCTCGGGGGACAATTGGCTGACCATTGCCCGCGAGCTGGCAGGAATTTGCACGGTTTACCTGCCCGATCAGAGAAACCATGGCAAATCTCCCCACACCGACTCTCATACCTATGACGACCTTGTTGCTGATTTGCTGGATTTTCTTGATCAACAGGAAATAAAAAAATGCATCCTAATGGGTCACAGCATGGGAGGAAAAGCAGCCCTTGCATTCGCCTCACGGTACCCATCGAGGATTTCAAAGCTGATCGTGGTTGACATCTCCCCAGCTGATTTTGGAGAAAAGGAAAATCGCACCAGGCAAACAGGTTTCCACAGGGAACTTACCGGCACCCTAAGATCGATGCCTGTTGAGCGTTTTGCGAGCCTAAGAGAGGCATCAAAGGCATTCAGCGAAAAATTTTCAGACCTCCGGCTCGGTCAGTTCATGCTGAAAAACCTAACCCGGGTTCCAGAGGGAGGTTTCAGGTGGAGAATTAATCTTGAAGCGCTTGAAAAACACTTACCTGAGATCGCTCGGGGTCTGGATGCTGAAACGCTCAAACACAATATTTTCAGGCAGTTTCCAATTCTTTTCATCAGGGGTGGCAAATCTCAGTATTTTACCGAAGAGGATGTTGTCCGTGTGAGAGAGATGCTGCCAATGGCAACGGTTTCGACCATCAAGAACGGGGGTCACTGGCTGCATGCCGAAGAACCAGCCCTGTTCACCGCTATGGTGAAGAGATTCATCCTGGATTAACCCCGAATCATTCGTCCCTCAGATGCTCCCTGATGAGCGAGGTCAACAACCTGATCCCAACCTGGTTCTCTCCTCCCTGAGGTATAATCAGATCGGCATAGCGTTTTGAGGGTTCAATGAATTCAAGATGCATAGGCTTGACCGTCAGTTCATAGCGCTCAAGCACCTTGTCAGCGGTCCTCCCCCTTTCGGCCAGATCCCTGCGGATGACCCTAGCCAGACGATCATCGGCATCGGCATCCACGTAAACCTTGATGTCCATCATATCACGCAGAGCCTTATGGGTCAGCACCAGGATTCCTTCAACGATGATCACCTTGGTTGGAGGTATTCTCTTGGTTTCGGGTAAGCGTACACAGGTCAGATAAGAATAGAGTGGCTGCTGAATGATCAATCCTCCCCTAAGATCTGCCAGGTGACTGACCAGCAGGTCCCACTCGATGGCATCCGGATGGTCAAAATTGAGTCTCTGCCTTGTTTCGAGCGGAAGATGACTGTTATCCCTGTAATAAGAGTCTTGTGGCATCAGTACCACATCATCCGAGCGGAGAAGCGACATCAGCTTTTTGACCACTGTGGTTTTTCCGCAACCTGTTCCTCCGGCAATTCCGACGATAAGCATACTTAATATAGGGGTTTAAAAGGGGATTTGTATATTTGGCCGGTAAACCTTCATCCGGCACCAGTCTTTTGTCAGCACCAAATAAACAGAAAAATCACCAGAAAAACGCTTCCGGCTATGCTATACCCACTGAAGTTTAAACCCCAATACCAATATCGCATCTGGGGAGGTTCAAAGTTGAGGGAGCTTTTGGGCAAAACGGATGCTCCTGAGAAAACAGGTGAAAGCTGGGAGATTTCGTCGGTACAGGGATCCATCTCGGTAGTGGCCAATGGTTATCTTGAGAACAACGATCTTGAAGAATTGATTGAAGTCTATATGGGAGACCTCGTCGGAGATTCGGTTTATGAGCGTTTCGGACAGGAGTTTCCATTGCTGGTCAAGTTTATCGATGCCAATGACATCCTGTCGATACAGGTGCATCCTGACGACAAACTGGCCAGGGAGCGCCATAATGCATATGGCAAGACCGAGATGTGGTATGTGCTGCAGGCGGATCCTGAATCCGTGATCTACAATGGCTTCAACCAGAAGCTTGACCGCGACGCTTACCTAAACCACCTTCACAATCAATCTATTGAGACAATCATGAATGAGGTGCCGGCACACTCAGGCGACCTGTTTTTTATTCCTGCCGGCAGGGTCCATGCTACCGGAGCCGGGATTCTCTTCGCGGAGATCCAGCAAACCAGCGATATCACCTACAGAATATATGACTGGGACAGGATCGACAAAAATGGTAAACCCAGACTGCTGCATACCGATTTGGCCCTTGATGCCATCAGCTTTGAGCAGGTGACGGAGGTTAAGACTACATACCAGACTCATACCGACCAATCCAACCTGATGCTGAGATGTCCGTACTTTACCTCCTATCTGCTGGTCTTTTCGCAGCCCCTGCTGAAAGATTATTTCAAGATCGACTCTTTCGTCATTCTGATCTGCCTTGAAGGGTGCTTTTCGATTGAGACGGGTGAAGACATCCAGGTATTGGTATGCAAGGGAGAAACGGTGTTGATTCCGGCAGCAATAAAACAGGTTCTGCTGATCCCTTCATTGCCATCAAGGGTCATTGAAGTATATGTTGAAAACCTGGAGAGAACTGATGATCATTAACCAGGTAAGCTTCATGGTTTCGAGCACCGATCCGGCCAAATGTCCGGAACCGGTTATGCCTGAATATGCATTCATTGGCAGATCTAATGTGGGCAAATCAAGCCTCATAAACATGCTGGTCAAGCGGAGAACCCTTGCCAAGGTTTCAGGAAAACCCGGAAAAACCCAGACCATCAACCATTTCGTGGTGAACAATGCCTGGTATCTGGTCGATCTGCCAGGTTACGGCTATGCTAAAGTGTCAAAAAAGGATAAGAGCCGCTGGCACGACTTCTCACTCAGATACATTGAAACCAGGCCCAACCTGATGACCCTCTTTACCCTGATCGACAGCCGGCTTGAACCCCAGGCGATCGATATGGATTTTCTCTTTCTTTTGGGTGAGGCCAGAATTCCATTTGCGCTGGTCTATACCAAAACGGATAAAGTAACCCGCAACCTGCTTATCCACAATCAATCGCTTTTGACCCGCGAGCTGCGCAAAGACTGGGATATCCTCCCTGCCATTTATCACACTTCGGCAATCAGTGGTTTAGGCCGGGAAGAGCTTATCGGCTTTATTGAAGCAACCAACAAACTATTTGTTAAACCATAATGTTTCGCCTCGCTTTTTGTTACTTTTGCGAACGTACAACTAACCCTTCAAAGCCCTCTCCCACATGTACCATAACAGTCCGATCAAGATCTTTTCAGGCAGTACGTCACGTTACCTTGCAGAGAGAATAACTGAAAGCTGTGGCATGGAACTGGGCAAGGTTTCCGTTCAGAAATTCTCAGATGGTGAATTCCAGCCCTGTTATGAAGAGACGGTCAGGGGTGATTTTGTTTTCATCGTTCAGTCAACCTGTGCACCTGCCGAAAACCTTCTCGAATTGCTGCTGCTGATTGATGCAGCCTGCCGTGCTTCAGCCTACAAGGTGGTGGCCGTCATTCCCTACTTTGGTTATGCCCGGCAAGACCGAAAAGACCGTCCACGGGTCTCCATAGCAGCCAAGCTGGTTTCAAATCTGCTTTCAGCCGCCGGGGTGAGCCGCATTATCACCATGGATCTGCATGCCGATCAGATACAGGGGTTCTTTGACGTTCCGGTTGACCACCTGTATGCCTCCACTGTATTTATCGACTATGTGAAAAACCTGGGGTTGGATGATATTGTCATTGCATCTCCCGATACAGGGGGTACAAAACGGGCCAATTCCTACTCAAAATACCTCGATACCCCCATGGTCATCTGCCACAAAACCCGCAAGGGCGCCAATGTTGTAGGAGAAATGACCATCATCGGTGATGTCAGAGACAAAAATGTCATTCTGGTGGATGATATGATCGATACCGCCGGAACCATCTCAACAGCAGCCAACCTGATTAAAAAGGAAGGGGCCAGGTCGGTTCGCTGTGTCGCAACACATGCCATCCTCTCCGGACCTGCCCTCCAAAGAATCGAAGAATGTGCGCTTGAAGAGGTTATTGTGACCGACTCAATTCCCCTAAGGGTGCAAAGTCCCAAAATCAAAGTAATCTCAGTAGCTGGCCTCTTTGCCAGCGTCATTGAAAAAGTGTATAATAATCAATCGATCAGCGGCACTTTTTTGTTTTAATCATTATCTTTGCACCCAATTTTGCCGGTTACCAAGTTAAATTAGTGTAATGGGGAGTCGAGGCTCATCATCCGGCAGGTAGGCCAAGATTCTGAGTAGCACAATCATTATGAAAACAATCGAACTCAAAGGCGAAATCCGCCAGGATGTCGGGAAGAAGTCAAGCAAACAGGCCAGACGCAGTGACAAGGTTCCCGCTGTACTTTATGGACAAAACCAGGTCGTCCATTTCACCACCGATCTGAAAGAACTCGGTTTTTTGGTTTACACACCCAACGTTTATCTGGTTGATCTGAACATTGATGGCAAGAAGCATCTGGCCGTCATTAAGGACATGCAATTCCACCCTGTTTCAGATAAAATTCTTCATGTTGACTTTCTCGAAATTCACAAAGACAAACAGGTCAATATCCGCATTCCTGTGCAATTGCATGGATTCGCAAGAGGAGTTCAGCAGGGCGGTAAACTGAAAGCTGAGATGCGTCGGGTTCATGTGAAAGGCTTGGTCAAAGATCTGCCTGACAACCTGGGTATTGATGTGACCAATCTTGGACTCGGACAGACTATCAATGTTAGAGACCTTTCATTCGAAGGACTTCAGATGCTCGATCCCCGCAATGCCGTGGTTGTTTCAGTTAAGCTGACCCGTGCTGCCAAAGGTGCCGCCGCTGTGGAAATCCCCATCGAGGCTGAATCAGAGGCTGAAGGGTCATCCGAAGAAACCGGAGGAGAGAAGTAGATTAAGATCCCCAATCTTCATGAACCGTGAAGTATCTGATCGCAGGACTGGGTAATATCGGTCCCGAATACACCCAAACCCGCCATAACATAGGATTTTTGATATTGGACGCTCTCGCGGGAGCGTCCAATGTCGTTTTTAAATCATCGAGATATGGCGATATCTGCACCTTCACGGTCAAGGGAAGAACACTGCTCCTGCTGAAACCTTCAACCTTTATGAACCGGAGCGGTATGGCAGTCAGATACTGGATGCAAAAAGAGGAGATTGAACCCGACCACCTTCTGGTGGTAACCGACGATATGGCACTACCCCACGCTCAGCTAAGGCTCAGAAAAAAGGGAGGTGACGGCGGTCACAATGGATTATCCAACATCATTGAATTAATTGGTTCTCAGGATTTTGCGAGACTCAGATTTGGCATTGGAAAACCCGATTGGGTCACAGACACAGCCGGCTATGTTTTAAGCCACTTCACAGAAGAGGAAATGAAATCAATTGCCCCTTGCATTAAAAAAGCCGGGGACATGATCATCAGCTTCGCATTGACCGGAGCAGACCTAACCATGAACAGCTATAACAGTGGGGGGTGTTAATTTATTGTTAACCAATAGATTCTAGCCTGGTCATCCCTTATCTTTGTTTCAAAGGCAAAATTTTATGAAGCAGCGTCAAATCCGCTTGATTATTATCTTTTCCGCCATCTCCCTGGCAGGACTGATCATCACCCAGCTTTTCTGGATTCGTAATGCAGTTAAGCTTGGCGAGGAGCAGTTTGACAACCGTGTGTCAATAGCCTTGCAGAGCTCTTTGGATGAATACGTTCAGCGTAAAAGAGGAGGGGTTAACGATGTCTATTGCGGCTGTCTGACTGTCAGCAGCAATCCCGACTCCCTCTTCATCAACCTTGACCCGCCTGAGTTGGATTCTCTTTTAAAGGTGCACTTCAACTATCACGGAATTGATACCCTCTTTAACCTCCGGGTGGTTAAATGTGCTACGGGGGAGGTGGTTTTTGACCAGGCAATGGTTCATGAAACAAAACACCCTCCAAGCATTCACCGGATCAGCCTTTCTTGCCTCCACCACAACGAAAGCCATCACCTCGAAATCACATTCCCCAGAACAAATCAACTGATACTGCTTGACCTGCTTCTCTGGCTGGCAGCCTCCATCATCTTCCTGCTTACCGTGGTCCTCTGTTTTGCTTTTATTTTAACAGGTATTCTGAGACAAAAGAAGATTTCGGAGATCAGAAATGATTTTATCAACAACATGACCCATGAATTCAGAACCCCAATCTCCAACATATCGCTGGCTTGTGAGATCCTTGACCGCCACGACCTCGAGAACAATGATGCCAGAACCCGCAAGTATTTATCCATCATCCGGGAGGAAAACCGGAGGATGCGCGGTCAGGTTGACCGGGTGCTGAAATTCGCTCAGAAAAACCACGATGATCTTTCTATCAGGCTTGAGGAGACCGACATGCATGAATTACTGAAGGAGTCGGTTGAGCATGTATGCCTTACCGAATGTCTCCACGGAACCCGGGTTGATTTTGACCTGAAAGCTCAAAATCCGATCGTGATGGCCGATCCCGTGCATTTTTCAAACATCATCTCCAACCTGCTTGACAATGCTCAGAAATACTGCACCCACCAACCTGAAATCCGCATTTCGACCCAAAATTTCAATCAGAAATTTGTTATTGAGTTCCAGGACAATGGCATAGGAATCAGCCAGGATGCCCAAAAACGCATTTTCGACAAGTTTTACCGGGTACCGACAGGCGATGTCCACAACGTAAAGGGATTTGGACTCGGCCTTTATTACGTTAAAACAATGATCGAAGAACACGGAGGCACCATCCGGGTTATCAGTTCAGCTGGAGAAGGAACCCGTTTTGTTATTACCTTAGCTCAATCAAACCATGGCAAAGCTTAAGGCAGAAATTCTTCTCGTTGAAGATGACCAGAATCTTGGATTCATTCTTCAAGACTTTCTTGAAATGGAGGGATTCAATGTTCAGCTTGAAAAGAATGGAAGAGACGGACTGCAGGCCTTCAAGATTAAGTCATTCGACCTTTGCATACTTGATGTGATGATGCCCTTTATGGATGGCTTTAGCCTTGCAGCTGACATCAAAAGCATCCGGCCTGATGTTCCCTTCATTTTCCTGACCGCACGCACGATGGAGGAGGATCGGCTTAAGGGACTGAGAATGGGTGCCGATGACTACATTACCAAGCCCTTCAGCACCGAAGAGCTGAAACTCAGAATTGAGATCATCCTGCGCCGGGTTGGCAAGATCGAAGATGCCAGCAAATTTGAAATTTATGATATTGGTTCTCTGGTTTTTGACTTCCCCAACCAGATCCTTAGAATCGGTGAGGAGGAAAAACGACTGACCAAAAAGGAGGCCATGGTCCTAAGACTCCTGTGCCGGAAGATTAACCAGCTTGTCAGAAGAGAGGAAGCCCTGATCAGCATCTGGGGCTCAGACGATTATTTTATGGGCCGCAGCATGGATGTATACATCGCCAAGCTCAGGGGTTATCTCAAGGCAGATCCAAGGGTGACCATTACCAATGTTCATGGATCAGGTTTTCAGCTGGATGTAAGCGAAAAATGAAAAACGGCGTCAGGGCTGACAAATGGCTGTGGGCAGTCAGAATCTGTAAAACCAGAAACCTTGCTGCCGAATACTGCCGGGGAGGTAAGGTAACCATCGAAGGAGAACCGGTGAAACCATCCAGATTGCTCAAACCCGGAGACCTTGTTCAGGTGCGTAAATCACCATACACCTTTACCTACCGGGTTACGGGACTTATCGAGAAACGGGTCTCAGCTGCCGAAGCAGCTTCCTTTGTAGAAAACCTTACCCCAAAAGAGGAACTGGATAAAATCAAAACTATGCAGGAATCTGCCTTTTATCTTCGTGACAGGGGTACCGGCAGACCCACCAAAAAGGAGAGACGAGTCCTGGATAAACTTGACCCGACACCATGATCATTGCACGCGAAAAAAGAGCCTCCAACATTGCAGAATACATCCTCTATCTCTGGCAAATAGAGGATTTATTAAGAGCAATGGATTTTGACCTGGAGAAAGTTTCCCAGAAGCTGGTGAGCCAGTATGAAGCAAATCCCGACCTGAAGCTTGAAATATTTGATTGGTATGCAGGACTTATCCAGTCGATGAAAGAAGAAAACATCATCAAATCAGGTCATTTACAGTACCTTGATGCCCTGGTCGAGGAGCTCAATGACTTTCACTTCAGGCTGATCGACAGTCCACATCATGCCGATTACCAAAAAAAGTACTGGGATGCAGTTTACAACATCAGCGACTTCAGAAAGAAAATGCCGGTCAGGGAAAAGATTGGTGACATCGAAGTCGCATTAACGGTATTGTACGGTCTGCTGCTTATGCGGATGAAAAAGAAAACCGTCAGTCACGACACCCTTGAGGCGATTGAATCGATTCGCGATCTGGTAGCCTTGCTCTCTGACAAATACAGGGATTACGAAGAAGGAAGAATAGAGGTCTGATCTCAACCCCCCTGCCCTTTCCCATCGCCCCCACCCTCCACATGAAAGAACCTTTTTGAAAACCGGGGTTCAGGCACCATGCACCGATCCGTGGTCCCGAACCAGCGCTGACGGTTCTTCGAAACCAAACTGTAAATCCCATTGGTCAAGGCTAAGGGCATAAGCCGGAGGAGGCGGGCAAGCAGGCTGAAACCATATAATTCCCTTAAAATCCGTATGACCGCTTCAGCCCTGAAGTAACATGATCCATGCTCAATCAACAGGATGGTTGAGGAGGGATCCCAGCGCCCGGCACAATCATCAGGCAGTTTAACCCTCAGATTTTGAAAGGCAGCAAAACTGAATCTTGCCCTGCGATCAAAACGCAGGATAAACCTTACCGCCCTATTGCATAGCAGGCAGTACCCGTCGAAAACAACCAATCTGTCAGGCATTGCTACCCTTACAACTCAAAGAGCCTTTTTGTTCCGTCCAACTCCGGATAAAAGAAGGGCTCCGTCACTTCAGGCTGATCTCTTTCTCCTCCTCTTGCAGATATCATTTTTGACACCGTCCAGGATTCCATGCTCTCCTCCGGATAGGGGCGTAACAGCTGCTTCAAATTCTCTCCTCCGTCTGCGAGCCACTCATGCTCCTTTTGAACCGGCAGGATTACCGGCATTTTCTTCCTGGTGTTGTGGATCCTCTCCAGCAACGGGTTGGCCTCGGTGGTAATTACACTGAAGGTCGAAATCATCTCACCGGTTTCACGATCGGTCCATTGCTCCCAAATACCTGCAATGGCAAAGGGCTCCCCATTTTTGAGCTGGATGAAATGCGGATACTTCTTACCCTGGCTCTCGTGATGCTCAAAAAACCCATCCGCCAGAACCAAACAATGCCGGCTTCTGGCAGCCTGCCTGAAGGATGGCTTCTCGAGAAGGGTCTCAGCCCTGGCATTGATGGTGCTTTTTTTAATCCTGACTGCATCCTGAGTATCCCTGACCCAGGATGGAATCAATCCCCAGTGAAAGCGCTGAATCAATTGCGGCTTGTCAGCGGTGATCACCGGCCAGGGGGGATATTCAAAAGCCGAAACAGCATAAACAGGACCGAAATCTTCCGGCTCAACCAGGCTGGCGTCAAACCTTTTCTCAATACCAGCCCTGTCCGCCCTTAAGGTAAGAAAGACACACACGGTTATTTCTTAAACTGCAGGTAGTAGGTCTCAGAAGACTTCTTATCAACGGCCTTAACACCCTGAGTCATCCAATCTGGAGCGGGGGCATCTTTGAGATAGTGGTCGAAGAATTGTTGCATCCTGACACTGAGGTCTTTGCGGTTTGATAATTTGGTAGTTAAATTATGACCGTCGTTGTTATAATTGAGCAGCCAAGCTGGTTTTCCAAGTCTCCGAAGCGCGACAAAAAACTCGACACCCTGGGCAAACGGAACCGCTCCGTCGTTATCGTTGTGTCGGATCAGGCATGGTGTGTTGATGCGATCAGCATAGAAAAGCGGACTGTTCTCAAAATAGAGTTCTGGCAATTCCCATAAGCTTCCACCAATTCGACTCTGTCCCTTTTCGTATTGAACCTGCCTGCACATTCCGCTTTCGGTTCTGATCCCTCCGTAAGCCGAAGTCATGTTTACCACCGGAGCTCCGGGTGAAGCGGCTGCAAAAAGATCAGTCTGGGTTATAAGCCAGGCCGTTTCGTACCCACCCCAGCTTTGTCCCTGCAGTCCGAGCCGCTTCATGTCAACATAGGACCGGTGACCGAGATGCATCACTCCGCTGACAATGGCATCGTATGACGACTTCCCCGGGAAACCCACCTTATAGTGAATATCTGGATGAAAAACCAGATATCCGTTGCTGCAAAAATAGGGGGTGTTGATGGTACTCGAACTGGCCCTTGGAGTCATGTGGCTGTGCAGTCCATCTGAATGGCGCTCATAAAAATAGACCATCATCGGATACTTCTTTGCAGGATCAAAATCCTCTGGCTTATATAGCAGTCCCTGATGCATCTCACCGTTAAAATCCATCCATTCAACCAATTCTACGGTCAACCAGTTGTAGGCATCCTGTTGAGGATTGGCCCTGGTCATCTTTTTTGCCTCACTGAAATCAACTTTGGCGGTCCACATATCGGGATATTCAGAAACCGTTGAGCGAGTGAAGATAAGCTTATCCGTCTCCCTGGCCTTCACCGGAGAACCAAAGCGGCAATCTTCCATAAGGAGTTTGTCAACCTTGGCTTCGTCGGGAGTGATCCGGCAGAAACCCGATTGCTTGTTTCTGGTATTGAAAACGGAAAACAGTCCCTCCTTTTCAGGATTAATATATTCCTCCTCCTGATCCAGACGAACATAGCGGAACTGCAGGTTCTGATCCTTGCCCTTACCTCCGGTGATGCAGATTGGAGCTCTCTTGCCGCTTGGGTCAACATTCCAGATGTCATACTTATCATATACAAAAAGCGAGGCATCATCAGCGGCCCAGCCCATTACACCATAACTACCCGGATCATCAGGCCGGTCATCTGTGTCAACCGCAAAGCTGCCATCGCAGGCTTTCGTAACGTTATGGGTTTTTCCGCTTTTCACTTCATGCGTGTACCAGGAACTGTCAGCTGGCTCCCACCAGAAAAGAAACCTCCCTGAGGAAGACCATCTTGGCGTGAATGATATCCCGGCAAAAAGTTGGCTGCTGGATCCGTTCAGCATATCAAGGAGATAGACATCCTTATGACTTGAAAAGGTGATTGCATTGTTGAGGGCATAGGGCTTATCATACAATCCAAGGGCATATTGCCCGTCACCATTCACGGATGGAGTATAGCTTTCAACAAAATCAGGATCACCCAATCTGATGAGTTTTTGTTTTTTCAGGTGCAGAACCGCCGGATAACTTTTGTTCCTCTCTCTTGAGGCCTGCTTCAGCTGCATCGATTGCAGAGTCACCTCTTCCCAGTGCCAGATGTCAAGGAAAACTTTTTCTTCATCAAGCAGTGAATCCTTTCCCGCAGTGACCTGCTCAGGCTTTGGGGCCAGTCCCATGAACAACCGGTCGCCGCTCTTCGAAAAATTGATTCTGCCATGTTCTGATACACACCAGTTCTCAGGAAGACCCTCTGTGATGGCGCCAACAACCATTTGAGGTGCCTTTGCGTCAGCCTTTGCAAGGTAGAGTTCGTAAACCTTTTCTTTGGTAGTATCGGCTGAGAAGAGAAAGGCAAACTGATTTCCCTCTTCGTCGGCCACCACCTTTTTTATCAGGCCCTCATAGCTGCATTTCAGGTCCCACTCTCCCTTACGGGTATCAAAAAGACTGAGGCTTGAGGTAATCAGCGAATCTTCCTCGATGCTGACGGCAAAGAGGCGGTTTCCCTTTTTTGTAAATCCGAATTCTGCAACATCCCCCAGTGCAATGGAATCACCATTCAGGGGGTTGATTAAATGAAGATCAACTCCCTTGTACTCCTTCTTTTTTTTGCTCTTCGGTGCAGGGGTAGTATCGTTTTTCGCCCTTGGTGCCTCTTCTATCTGGAATGCAAGCCAGCCAGCTCCTTCAGGAGCCACTTCAAAACTCCTCAATCGTGGATACTTCTTCAGCAATTCGCCACTTGTGATATAAAGGCCCAGACTGTCTTTAGGCATATCATCGGCTTTTACCTTATCCAGCTTGGCCTTTCTCAGGGTATCGGCCTGCACCTTGATCCTGAAAGCAAGAAAGTCAGCCTTGCCTCCGAACCTCGCCTGGGCCCCCCTGCTGAACTGGCGCAGCCAGCTTCCATCCCAGCTCTGAAAATAAAGCGTTCCATCTCCGACTGAGGGGTTGATTTCATAAGAGAGCCATTCACCGGCAGGATCTACCTGCTGACTGCCCAAGCTCTTCCAATTATCAAAGACTGAATAATCCAATGCTGGTTTCGAAACCTGTGACAGAGCTGATCCATGAATCATCACGACAGCCAGAGTCAGACCGATCATCAATTTTGTTAAGTGCATAACCAATATCCTTTAGTTTAAAATTCCTTTACCAATAAACGGGGTTCCATCATCTCCATCATGGCATACCTGACCCCCTCTCTTCCTATACCTGAATTTTTCACACCGCCATAGGGCATGTGGTCGACGCGGAAGGTTGGAACATCGTTAACAATCACCCCTCCCACCTTCAGTTTTTCGAAAGCCATACTGACATGATCGGTTCGGCGCGTGAAAATCCCGGCCTGCAAACCATATTGAGAATCGTTGATCATGGCGATGCCATCCTCAAAAGAGGCGACCGGTTCAATGATGACAACCGGACCGAAAACCTCTTCAGTGCATACCTTCATGGCTGGCCGGGTTGATGTCAGAACAGTTGGCTCCACATACCGCCCCTTCCGCATTCCGCCACACAAAACGCGAGCTCCTGACTCGATCGCTTCATTGATCCATGACTCTACCCTGGAGGCCTGTCCGTCATCGATCATGACCGAAATGTCGGTTGCCGGATCTAAGGGATCCCCGTATTTCAATTGTTGGACCATCTCTGCATAGGCCGATGAAAAGCTGCTGAAGACCGATGATAAAACATAAATCCGCTGGGTGTGAATGCAAACCTGACCTGAATAGGCAAATCCCCCTATCAGGCATTTCTGAAGGGCGAGATTCAGGTCTGCCGATTCATCCACGATAACTCCGGCGTTACCCCCAAGCTCCAGCACCACCCTTTTTGTGCCGGCCGTCTGTTTCATTCTCCATCCCACCTCTGGTGAACCGGTAAAAGAGAGCATCTTCAGTCTTGGATCGGTAACAAGCTGATTACCCGTAACCCGGTCCATGGGCAAAACACTTAATGCCCCTTTGGGAAGGGTGGTCTTGTCAATGATACCGGCAAGCTCAAGCATCGTTACAGGAGTTTGCGAAGCCGGCTTTAAAATGATCGGGTTTCCGGCGGCAATGGCAGGTGCGATTTTATGAACAGAAAGGTTCAGTGGAAAATTAAAAGGAGATATCCCGGCCATTGCCCCGAGCGGAAAATACCTGACCCAACCCTCCTTGCCCTTGCCCGATGGGGTCCAGTCGAGCCGGAGGTATTCACCAGGTTGCCTCAGCGTTTCAGCGGCTGCGATCCTGAAAGTTTGTATAGCCCTGTCAACCTCTCCAATCGAATACTTCATGGGCTTCCCCGCCTCCAGACACAGCAAGGTTGCCAGCCTCGACCTTTGCCCGGCCATATCATCAGCAATCCTGGTAAGAATCTGACTCCTTTCGTATAGCGGCATGCCAGCCAGTTCAGCTTCAACCCCCACAGCAAGATCAATGCAGCGGTTCAAATCCTCAGCCGATGCCCTTCCAACCAAAGCAAAGGCCTTGTTGTCGTAACTCGCCTTTAATTCGTAATAATCAGCGGTATCCGTGAAGCTTCCGGCGGCATAAATTTTGTATGTTTCCATGGCGTTTCAGGCTCGATGGGCTAAGGTATGAAAATTCATTTTGGAGGGATTGTTAAAAAATCTAAATTTGGAGACATGCGTACTTCCTGGTTGATAGTTTTCTTTTTGGTATTCAGCACACTGACCGCTCAGGAGGATTCTGTCAGGTTGGTGCAATACCACCCTGAGTTCAGGTTTAACGACGGACTCTATCTTCACTTCGGCCAGGTCAGGAATAACAATCCAGTTTCACCGCTCCGGATCTCATCCAACGAAGATCCTCTCGACTTCAACTTCTTCAGAAATCTGGTCAAGAATGACCTGGTCAGCTATTTTGATGACTTTGGAACCCGCATAACCACAAAATCCAAGGATATTTGGGGCTATTGCCAGGATGGAAAAATCTTCATCCAGTTCAACGGTGAATTCAACCGGCTGCCGATCATAGGATCTGTCGGGCACTTCATTGCCGATGTAACGGTCACCACCTCCCAGTACGACCCATACTATCACCGCGATTATTACGATTATTACTACAATCCTTACCATTACCGACCCAGCAACCGAACAACAAGATCACGGGAAATGCGACAGTATCTGATTGATTTTGAGTCAGGTTCGGTCGTCTCATATGATCTCGATGCTGTAAAGGCCATCCTAATCAATGAACCGGATTTATACAGTGAATTTGCCGCACTACGAAAAAAACAGCAAAAAGAGCTGATGTTTTTTTTCATTCGTCGCTACAATGAGAAAAAACCGCTTACGATCCCCGTCAGATAAGCCTGTCCAGCATACCCGCCAGGCAAACCAATCTACGCATTTACATAATTATATGTTAAAAAAGGTGGCGGTTTAATCCTTTCTGCCGATCTTTGCAGCCTGAAGAAGAAAGAACCTTATAACAATCAGCCCTTTAAAGCGTTTAGTAATCTGGGATATTCAAAGATATCCCATTTCGTGGCTGAACATTAGTGAACATGAATTACTCAAAACTTATTATCATATTTCTGCTGACACTCATTCCCGTGTCGGTTCTTGCTCCCGATTCTCTCGAAAAGCATGATCCCTTTGACCTGCTCCATGAGATGCGTGAGCATCTTATCCGGAATGACAAGGCTGATTACCGCAAGAATTACATGCAATTCAAAAGGGAGCTTGCCTCGCTTGAATCATCTAACGACTGGACCCGTTACAACCTTTACGGATACATCGGCAAATACCAGTTCGGACAAGATGCCCTGGAAGCAACCGGATTTGGACATGTTAACTTCAATACCTTTGTACAAGATCCCGGCACCTTCAGCGAGAACGAACAGGAACAGGCAATGGACAGACTGCTCAAACTAAACGAGCAGGTTCTAAGACCATACATTCACCGGTATGTCGGACACAAAGTGCTCGATTCAATCACCATCACCAGATCCGGACTGCTGGCTGCAGCGCACCTGGCGGGTCCGGGCAATGTAAAGCGCTTTCTTGAAAGTGAAGGTTCATTCAACCCCAAAGACCGGATGGGAACCAGGCTGTCAGACTACCTGTCTGGTTTTGCCATGGTAAATTAGTCTGCGATTTTACGGGTAGCTGCTTTTATGCTATTTTTGAGTCCATCTTCGGATTCATTATGGCGAATAAACCATCCATCCCAAAAGGCACCCGCGATTTCTCGCCCCGGGCCGTGGTCAGACGAAACCACATTTTCTCGACCATTCAGAGTGTTTTCGAATCTCATGGCTACCAGCCGATTGAAACCCCTGCCATGGAAACCCTTGAAACGTTGCTGGGTAAATATGGCGAGGAGGGCGATAAGCTCATTTTCAGAATTCTCAATTCCGGAGATTACCTGGGTAAATCTGGCATACACGAGTTAATCCGTGGTAACCAGCATGCTGAAGACCTTTCAGATGCCAGCCGGGAGCTGGCAGGAAGAATCACTGAAAAGGCTCTCCGATATGACCTGACCGTTCCCTTTGCACGTTATGTGGTTCAGCACCGCAACGAAATCACCCTGCCCTTCAGACGCTACCAGATTCAACCTGTCTGGCGGGCCGACAGACCCCAGAAGGGGCGTTACCGCGAGTTCATCCAGTGTGATGTGGATGTGATCGGGAGTGATTCACTGATCAACGAGGTTGAACTGCTCAGCATCATCGACCGGGTATTCGCTCTGCTTGACATCAAGGTCTCGATCCGGGTCAATAATCGTAAGGTACTGGCAGGACTGGCCTCCTTTATCCAGAGTTCTGAAAAGCTGACTGACCTGACCGTAGCCATAGATAAACTTGATAAAATCGGAGAAGATGGAGTCAGGGCCGAGCTGATTGAAAAAGGAATCGACCAAAATCAGGTTGACAAGCTCATGCCCCTTATCGGCGAAAAAGGAAGCTGGAGGGATTTGTCAAAACGCCTCGAACCCCTCTTCATTGCGAACGAAACAGCAATGAAAGGATTACAGGAGATCGGAACAGTATTCAGCCTTGCCGATGAGATCGGAATAAAAGCAGAACTGGTTTTTGACCTCAGCCTGGCTCGCGGCCTCAGCTATTATACCGGAGCCATCATCGAGGTGAAGGTGACCGAAACCGAAATGGGGTCGGTCTGTGGCGGAGGACGCTATGACAATCTTACCGGGATTTTCGGAATGCCGGACATGTCTGGAGTGGGCGTCTCCTTTGGTGCCGATCGAATTTATGACGTGCTCGAAACCCTTAACCGGTTTCCGGCCACCTCCCACCTGTTGACTCAGGTCATAATCCTGAATTTCGGGGATGAATTCCTGACCGATTGTTTCAAACTGGCCTCAGACCTCAGGCAACTTGACCTGAAGGTTGAAGTATATCCGGATGCAGCAAAAGTCAAAAAGCAGATGCAATATGCAGATGCAAATCAGATCCCGCTGGTAATCATGATGGGTGAAGATGAAAAGGCAGCCGGATCGGTTACCCTGAAAGACATGCGAACCGGGAAACAGCAATTGATCCCGCTGATCAATCTTCACAACATTATTCCAGAATGGATCGCATAACGCATCTGATCGGTCCAAAAAAACTGACCCTTGACAAGGTCAGAAACCTAACCCGTCAGGGAGCCAGAATAAGTCTCTCTGAAGAGAGCCGAAAACGCATTGTGCACTGCCGTGAGTACCTTGACCGCAGACTGGCCCTGAATGATGATCCTGTTTACGGAATCAACACCGGGTTCGGAGCCCTCCACAACACCCGGATTCCCCAAAAAGACCTTCACACCCTTCAGCTTAATCTTGTAAGGTCGCACGCCTGCGGTACAGGTGAAAAGGTGCCTCAGGATATCATAAAGCTGATGCTGCTATTCAAAATCCAGTCGCTCTCATACGGCTATTCGGGAGTTCAGCTTCTGACAGTGATCAGGCTTATCGATTTTTTCAACCACGATGTTCTGCCAGTTATTTACCAGATGGGTTCACTCGGAGCTTCAGGTGACCTGGCTCCACTGGCGCATCTCTCCCTGCCCCTGATTGGCGAGGGGGAGGTATGGTATGAGGGAAACATTCATCCCGCTTCTGAAATATTGAAAAGGTTTGACTGGGATCCTATTGAACTGCACTCAAAAGAGGGACTTGCACTGCTGAACGGAACACAGTTCATGTCGGCTTACGGAGTGCACTGCCTGTTGCATGCGGAGGATCTGTATCAATGGGCCAATGCCATCGGCGCCCTGTCGGTGGATGCCTTTGACGGAAGAATCGAACCTTTTGACAGCCGCGTTCACCAGGTAAGACCACACCCGGGTCAGATTGATTCAGCCAGGGTGATCAGGGGATGGCTTGAAGGAAGCGAGATGATCGCCAGGCCCAAAGAGCATGTGCAGGATCCATATTCATTCAGGTGCATACCGCAGGTTCACGGGGCCGTGAAGGATACCATCGACCATGCTGCTGCCGTGTTTTCCAGGGAGATCAATGCCGCCACTGACAATCCCACCATCTTTGCCGATGATGATATCGTACTTTCTGCCGGTAATTTCCACGGCGAACCGCTCGCCTTTGCACTGGATTCACTGGGCATGGCACTGGCCGAGCTGGGTAACATTTCAGAAAGGAGAACCTATCAGCTGTTATCGGGTAACCGAGGACTTCCACTGTTCCTTGTTGCAGAACCCGGACTCAACTCCGGGCTCATGATACCCCAGTATACCGCCGCTTCCCTGGTAAGCCAGAACAAGCAACTGGCTGTGCCCGCATCCGTCGATTCTATTGAATCTTCAAACGGACAGGAGGATCATGTCAGCATGGGTGCCAACGCTGCTACAAAAACCTTCAGGATTGTTGAAAACCTCCGCCAGATACTGGGGATAGAATTACTGAATGCAGCTCAGGCTATGGAATTCAGACGTCCGCTAAGGTCTTCAAAGGGACTTGAAAAGTTGATCGGTTCTTTCCGCAAAAAAGTGTCGTTCGTCAGGCAGGATGAAATCATGTATCCCTTGCTGCATAAATCAGAACAATTTATCAGGGAGCACAATCTCCAACAAACGGTTTAGCTATTCTTTCTCCGACCTGCGCCCTCTTTCTCCAGGTTCCCTGAATCTGTTGATCATGTGATTCATGAATTGCTGCTCCGCCATATAAAGCTTTGCTACCTTTCTGGCAGACAACTCCTTCCGGATTTTGGTAAAATACTCCTTCTTAAGATGCTGAAGCTTTATTTCACTGTCAAGCTGCAGTTTCAGCATCTCATCCAACTCCTGGTCGGTCATTTGATCAAAATCAGGCGGGCCCTTGTGCCGTGGTCTGCGTTCACGTAGAACCTCATCCCGTTTTTTCAGGTATTCATTGTAAATGGGCCAGAACTTCTCTGCCTCGGCAGGCGTAAGATCCAACTGGCGGGTTAAAAAGGCAACCCGCTCATTCTGATACTCGTCGAGCATCTTTTCGAATCTGGGGTGCTGCTCCTGACCGGTCAGCATCAGCCAACCTCCAACGCAAAATAACAATACCGTGATATGCCGCTTCATCTTACTTAATTAATTCTTAATCCAAATCAATGATCCAGTCGGGGTAATAATCAAGAAGATCAGAGTCAACATCTGACTGTAATCCACTTACCTCCAACTCATTATCCACCCAGTATTCTACCAGCACACCCTCATTGAGGTCGCCTTTTGAGAATTCAACAAACCAGCCAAGCCGTTCCTCCAGTTTCTTTTCATGGGAAGAATGAAGGAATGGTCCGCTAATACCCAGCCAGCCCAGAATCAGGACTGCTGCTACAGCAGAAACCCAGTAATATGCAGGTGCCAGCCTGCGCTTTGGTTTACTGAATGACGCTGCGCCTTCATGCCCTATCCGGTTCATAACCCTGTCAGGGAGCCGGTCAAAATAGCCATCCGGTACCCGGTAGGTTGAACCGCCAGCCCTGGGCAATGCCCGATCGCTGATATCTTCTTTCATCACTTTCATCTCGCTTTTTAGACTTTTCAAAAAATAAATGGTTTAATCCTCCTTACTTATGCTTTGCTGGATCTTTTTTACCGCATGATGATAGGATGCCTTCAAGGCCCCTACAGAGGTATTCAGAATCTTACTGATCTCCTCATACTTCAGGTCTTCAAAATATTTAAGCTGAAAAATCTGGCGCTGCCTTTCGGGCAGTTGCTCAACCGCCCGAATCAGCCTGTCATACAGTTTATCCCCGTCATACCATGGATCGGCCTGGGCCCTGGAGACCAGATAATCTCCAGCCTCCCCTGCAGAAATATTCTGCTGCTTTAAGTTTTGCTTCCGAAAGCTGATCGCCTCATTTACGGCAATGCGGTACATCCAGGTGTACAACTCCGAGTCAGACCTGAAACTGGGCATTCCCTTCCATATCTTGACAAAGGTATTCTGCAGCACATCATCTGTATCTTCGTGAGTCTGCAGAAACCTGCGGATGAGCCAGTACAGTCGTTCCTGATAACGGGTCATGAGTTGGCGGAAAACGCCCTCTTCATCCTTTCCGCTCTGAAAGAGATCCACCAATTCCCGGTCGGTGAGGTTTTTCATTCCGATTCGTTGTAGAGAAATCTTACCGGGCGATGTCGCCTTTATTTTCTTGACTCCAGAAAGGCCAGGACCCTGGAATAAACGTTCTCGGCAGTAAATCCAAATTTTTCATCCAGCACCTCAGCAGGAGCTGAGTAACCGAAATGATCCAGTCCCCATACCAAACTGTCCTCTCCGGCCATCCCAAGCAAAGCATCCGGCAACCCGGCAGTAAGACCAAAAACAGGAATTCCCTTTGGTATAACTGCGCTCTGGTATGCTGGATCCTGTTGCCTGAACACTCCCTCTGAAGGGGCCGAAACCACCCTTGCGCTGATGCCCTTTCTTTCTTTCAGGAGTTTGGCCCCCTCAAGAAGGGTGGCCACTTCAGATCCGTTACCGATCATAAGAAGATCGGGGTCGCTGACCCGATCGTCGGGAAGATAGGCCCCTTTTCCGGCCAGGGCAGCTCTTTCGAACCGGCTCTGATCATCGGTTCCGGGCAGGTCGATGACCCCTTGCCTTGAGAGCAGAAGTGCGGTGGGAGTTGCCTCATTTTCAAACGCCAATCTCCAGCAATGTACAGTTTCGGCTGCATCAGCCGGTCTGAAAACCTTCATAGAGGGATTGCCTTGGTGATTCCGGAGCTTCTCCATCAGGCGCATCTGTGCCTCATGTTCAACGGGCTGATGCGTTGGGCCATCCTCTCCCACCCTGAATGCATCGTGTGTCAGGATATAGATCACCGGCAACTCCATCAGACAGGCAAGCCTCAGGGCCGGTTTCATGTAATCGCTGAATACAAAGAAGGTGCCGCATGCCGGAATCACCCCCCCATGAAGGGCCATTCCGTTTGCTATGGCCGCCATGCTGAGTTCGGAAACGCCTGCATGCAGAAAGCCTCCTGAAAAATCCTGGTAACCAAATGGTTTTCTGTATTTTAGGAACCCATCTGTTTTGTCTGAATTGGCAAGATCGGCCGACATAACAATCATATTATCCACCCGCTGAGCCAGGTATGATAGAACCGTGCCAGATGACTCTCGGGTTGAACCACCCGGTTTGCAGGTGATCGAGTCCCAATTCAAATCAGGACGCCCCCCTCCAAGCCAATGGTCAAGCCTGGCTGCCGCTTCAGGCTCTTTCTGTCTCCATTCCTTTTCGGCAGCGGTGAATTCTTCAACGGCGGTCCTTTTTACTGAAAGGATCCTCTGATAGTACTCATCCACCTCTTTAAAAACAGCAAACGGATGCTCAGGGTTGCCCCCAAGATTTTCAACCGTTTTGCTGAATGAGGCTCCTGCCTTGCTGATGGGTTGCCCGTGAGTTGATGACTTCCCCTCGAATGGCACCCCCTCTTCTGTTACGCATCCTTTACCCATGATGGTCTCACCAATAATGAGAACCGGCTTTTCGGTTTCCGCCACCGCGGCGTCAAGGGCTCTCCTGATCTGGCCGGCATCATGACCGTCGATGGTTATCACACGCCATCCCCAACTCTGGTACTTCGCTGACGTATCCTCTCGGGTTACAGCCTCGGTACCGGTTGAGAGCTGTATCCTGTTTGAATCATAAAAAATGACCAGATTGCTCAATCCAAGGTAACCGGCAATTCTGCCAGCCCCTTGCGAGATCTCCTCCTGAACTCCTCCGTCAGAAATAAACGAGTAGATCCTGTGTGACATCCACTCGCCGAAACGACCTGCAAGGTAACGCTCAGCGATAGCGGCCCCAACGGCCATGGCATGACCCTGCCCTAGAGGTCCGCTGGTGTTTTCAACACCGCGTTTCAGATCCAGCTCCGGATGGCCGGGTGTGCAGCTTCCCCATTGCCTGAAATTTTTCAGGTCGTCGGGTGAATAATACCCACAGAGCGCAAGCGTGGAGTAAAGCATGGGCGACATATGTCCCGGATCCAGAAAAAAGCGATCCCTGAAAGGCCAGCTGCCATCGTCGGGGTCAAACCTTAAGTATTCAGAGTAGAGAATCTGTATGAAATCAGCACCCCCCATTGCTCCCCCGGGATGTCCTGATTTTGCCTTTTCAACCATGGCCGCCGACAGAATTCTGATGTTGTCAGCAGCCTTTCTGATCACCAATTCTTCCATGAATTAAACTGGATTATGCCTGTTGATGTATTGAAGCGAAAATAGCACTTTTCACCGGCATTCCCTTTTTTTTACCTTTGCAGCCAGGATATCAAAGTTACCATGGGATTAAAATGCGGGATCATCGGGATAACCAATATCGGAAAAACGACTCTGTTCAACTGCTTTTCAGAATCCAGGGTCGCCACAAGCAACTTCGCCTTCAGCGCAAATAAGTCAAATCTGGGGCAGGTCAAGGTGCCCGACGAACGACTTCTGAACATCGACAGGAACATCAGGTCTGCCAAAGTGGTACCAACCACCGTTGACATCGTAGATATTCCAGGACTGACCCATGGATCGTCAAAGGGAGAAGGAGTCGGCAACAGTTTCCTGGCCGACATCCGCAATTGCGATGCCCTCATACATGTGGTAAGATGTTTTGAAGATCTCAACGTTCCGCACATCGACCAAACCATCGATCCGGTTAGGGACAAAGAAACCATTGACCTTGAATTGCAGATCAAAGACCTTGAATCGATAGAAAAAAGAATTAATAAGCTCGAAAAGACAGCCAAATCGGGTGACAAGGCTGCCAAACATGATTTGGATCTGGCAATGGGACTGAAAGCCCACCTTGAGAATTTCAGAAACATCCGTTCACTTACCCTCAGCTCCGAGGAGCGTAATCTCATTGCAGACCTCTTTCTGCTGACCGAAAAACCGGTGATTTACGTGTGCAATGTCGACGATGCATCCGCCACTTCAGGCAACCGTTATTCTGAGCAATTAAAGGCTTCAGTGGCCGATGAAAACACCGAAGTAATGGTAGTTGCCGCCCGGCTTGAATCTGAAATCGCGGAGCTGGAATCCCAGGATGACCGGCTTGAGTTTCTTCAGGATGTTGGTCTCGATGAGCCCGGAGTAAATCGCCTTATCAGATCAGCTTACGATATGCTCAACCTGCAAACCTTCTTCACCGCCGGGCCGAAGGAGGTCAGGGCATGGACCATCAAAAAAGGAATGACTGCACCAGAGGCGGCCGGCGTAATTCATTCAGACCTTCAGCGGGGATTCATCCGGTCAGAGGTGATGAAGTACAACGATTTTATCAGTCTTGGATCTGAGCAGGCCTGCAAAGAGGCCGGCAAACTCTTCATCGAAGGGAAAAACTATGTGGTCGAAGACGGAGACATCCTTCACATCCGTTTCAATGTTTAACATGGACTTCAAAAGAAAAGTAATTCTGACAGGTTTGTTAATTACCCTGTTGGCATTGGGTTTGCCATATGCAACCAGTGGGCAGCCCTCACAGGTCTCCCCTCCTAAATTAATCCTGAGCCTGGTGGTTGACGGACTCACAGAAAACTGGATTCAACAGAACTGGGATTTGCTGGGAGAGGGGGGATTCAAAAAAATCTTAAGAAACGGCGTTCAATATACCCAAGCCGAAATACCGCATATGCTATCGGGTTCAGCACCATCACTGGCAACACTCTCAACCGGAACCCTTCCTGCAACTCACGGAATTATTGCCGATCAGTGGTACAACCGACTCCGGCGCGAAGAGATTCATCCCACCGAAAATTATCTTCTCCAATCGATCGGATCTGACGGTATGCCCGGAAAACACGGTCCTGAAAAACTGCTTGCTACCACCTTTGGCGACCAACTGATTCTTAGAACAAACGGAAAGTCACGCGTGGTGAGTCTTGCCATCCAGCCGCAAAACAGCATCCTCATGGGGGGCCATGGAAGGATGGGGTGCTACTGGTATGATAAGAGGAGCGGACAATGGATCACCAGTTCAGCCTATCAGCAAGAGCTTCCCGTATGGCTGCAGGAATTCAATTCCAAGAAGAGCAGCGACCTTTACATTGGGCAGGACTGGAACCTAATACTGTCAGAGAGCATGTACCAATCATGCATGCCCGATGCGAACCCTTTTGAAACAGGATATACGGGCGGTTTTAAAACCTTCCCGTACAAAATGAACCGGATCAGGCGTGAAAGCATGGACAGGGATTACGGGGTTTTGACCCAATCCCCATTTGGAAATACCATGCTGGTTGATCTGGCCCTGGCTGCTGTCAACGGAGAGCGACTCGGAGAGGACCATTACCCTGACTTGATGATGATTAGCTTTTCTTCGGTGTATCAAATAGCCAGACTTTTCGGCTCCGATTCCAGGGAAGTGCTGGATGCCATGCTCAGATTGGATATGGATATTCAGCATCTGCTATACCAAACTGAGGAAACCGTTGGGCGCAATCAACTCCTTGTGATCCTAACCTCCACCCATGGGATGGTAAGGGATCCCGATTACGCGAAATATCTCGGACTTCCTAATGGCTACTTCAGATACCGCAATGCAATGGCCCTTCTAAACTCCTATTTAAGCGCCATCTTTGGGGAGGGTGTCTGGATTGAAAACTACTTCAGACAGCAAATATATCTTAACGAGGCGCAGCTGGAAAAATCGGATAAGCCTTACCACGAAGTCATTGAAAGTGCCGCCCGCTTTCTTACCAAGTTTGAAGGAGTAGCCTTCGCCTCCCCGGTTGACCGGCTTAGCAACGGACTTACGCCTGAACCCTGGAGTCAGCTGGTGCACAATTCATATCATCCTGACCGTTCCGGAGACATCATTCTGATTTTGCAGCCTGGTTGGATGGAAGATAGTGGATTCGATACAGACTGTCTCTCCCCTTATCCCTATGACCGCAGAATTCCCCTTATCTGGTACGGCTGGGGACTGCAAAGTGCGAGGATTAACCGGAAAGTGAACCTGCGCGATGTTGCCCCGACCCTGTCTTATATCACCGGTATACCTGCACCGGACGCCGCTTCGGGTGAATTGATGCGGGAGGTGGTGAAATAATTAAGGTCAAATGCTACGGTTCAAAATCCTTGTTATCATCCCCTTTTTGATTACGGTGTCCGTTTCAGGATATGCCCAGAGATCCATTGAATCTGCTATGGTTCCCGCCCTGCGCTGGATGCAGGCAGAGCTGTTTCTAAAGGCTCAAATTGATGGCCAGGGGGTGAGGATTGCGGTGCTGGATGCAGGATTTCCCGGGGTTGACACAGAAAAGGCCTTTGAACATCTCCGGGTGAATAAGCAACTGGTTAAAACCTGGAACTTTGTTAAGGGAGATGAGCATGTATACAGGGGACATCCCCATGGAACTGCCGTATTATCCTGCATCGCCGGCATGAACGATACCCTTCGGATGGGCATGGCCACGGGGGCCCAATTCTTGCTTGCGGTAACCGAAGTTCGAGGAGAACCCGCCAGGGAAGAGCGATATTTTGCGCAGGCTGTTGAATGGGCCGTTGAGAATGGGGCGCAAATTATTCACAGTTCACTGGGATATACCTACCAGCGATATTTTTCATACGAAATGGACGGCAAATCAAGCATTGCTGCCCGGGCTGTGTCTGCCGCAACAAAAAAGGGCGTTCTCTTCATTACCTCCCTGGGTAATGAGGGTAGCTCGAAATGGCGCATGATGGGAACCCCGGCAGATGCCGAAATGATCATCAGTGTTGGGGGCGTTGACCCTGAGACCCTTTTGCCCTCTTCTTTTACCTCCCGCGGACCCACCATGGATGGACGGATCAAACCCGATCTGGTCTCAGCCGGAACTACCCTTACCGCCTCCCCGGGAAGACTGAAGAAATCCTCGGGGACCTCTTTCGCGGCACCCCTGGTGACAGGGTTTGCTGCCTGCATGTTACAGCTCCGCCCCAATCTCCTCCTTGAAGAGATGATCCAGCTCCTGAAAAGTTGCGGGCATCTCTATCCATACTACGACTACGCACACGGTTATGGAATACCCATGGCCTCCAGGTTGATACACGAAGCGAGGCCTCCCCTTCCTACCTTTTACATTGAGAGTGTTGAAGCGCCGGTCACCATTAACATTCCGGGATATATGCCCAGCCAAACCATTCCGGATGTTTACGGATATATATATTACCATGTAAAGGGAGAGGATGGCCGTTTGACAGAATATGGGGTCATCAGAGCTCCGAGACCTGGCAAATTTGAGCTGAGAACCATTCATACAGGTAAAAGCCAGAGGCTTGGTATTTCTTTTAACGGCTATTCCTTACAGAACTAGGTCCAATGCGAAGCTGCTTAATTCTTACTGGAGTTCTTTTAATACTGATGACCTTGCCGGTCAATTCGCAGGAATTCCTTTTCCGAGAAACCTATGATTCGTCCCAATTTACCGGAAAGTGGGGACCCAACCGAAATCATTTCGGTCACATCACCCTGGGCGCCGAGGGTTTGTATCCTGATGCGGCCTCTATGTCTTATAGCTCTTCATTGGTATCGAATAAATTGAATATTTCATACAGGTACCGTATCCGCCTTTTTAGCGCTTTTCATATTGGCACAGAAACAGGATTCTCAAGAACCACGCTCAGGTTCAAAGATATTCAGCAGCAACAGGTCAGCCATGCCCTACAGGAGCTAACCGTTGGAGCATTTGTAAGGATACGGAGTGGTCAGCGCGGAGATTATCTTGGTAATTACCTGGATCTTGCATATCAAGCGGGCTGGATCCTGGGCAGCAAAACTACAACCAGGCTGCTGGCTGAGGATCCCATCAATCAGGGATACCGAAGTTCAAGGCTGGTTCAAAGGGGAGACGACCGGCTCAATCCTTTTTTTGTTCAGATCAGGGCCAGGTTGGGATTTGACCGGATAGCGCTGGTAGCTGGCTACAGAATCACCCCCTGGCTGAAAGATTCAAATCTGGCTTCGTTAGCCGGATCCTTGTCGGCTGGATTTGAATGGTCACCGGTTAGCTATTAAACCTGTTCCGAACGGCAACGATTTCCGTTAGCACATCCATTCGGGTTTCAGCAGCGTTTCCCACAACGATGAGGTCGGCCCCAGCCTGCCATGCCTTCTCAGCCTCCCCGGGAGTTCGGATGCCACCCCCCACGATCACCGGCAGATTAACGGCCGAAGAAACCTCGCGGATCATATTTGCCGGAACTGGGGCAAGTGCCCCGCTCCCCGCATCCAAATAAATCAAACTCAGTCCCAGCATGGCTCCGGCCAGGGCGGTTGCCATAGCAAGCTCGGGTTTATCCTTAGGTATTGGCTTGGTGTTGCTTATGTACTGAACGGTTGTCACGGATCCCCCTTCAACAAGTATGTATCCGGTTGGAAGAATCTCAAGCTGAGTATCTGCAAGGATTGGGGCCGCAACAACATGCTGACCGATAAGATAATCAGCGTTTCTGCCCGAAATCAGAGACAATAAAAGGATGCCATCTGCTTCCCGGCTGATTTGCATTGCAGAACCCGGGAAAATGATCACCGGAACCCGGATAGATTTCTTCAGTTCCCTTATGACCGGTTCGATGGATCTGAACAGCAGACTTCCTCCTACCAGGATCAGATCAATTCCCAATTCTGCAACCAATTGAGACTTTTCCTGAAGTCCCGCAAGTTCGCACTTATCGGGATCAACCAGCCAGGCTATTCCCTTTTTGCCGCTTTTCAGTTCATTGAGTTGTTGAAGTATCATCGGTGGATTATTTCCATTTCATCGATTCCATGATCCTTACAACATCATCCCGCAGATATTGGATTACGGGAGAGAGAGAATCATAGTTGGGTTCATGATAAAAATAAAGGGCTCCCCTTAGGAAGTTAGCAACACTGTCGGTCAAATAAAACTGAACCGCAGAGGCAGCATTTCCACGAATATCAAAAAGAACCCCATAAACGCGTTCTTCGGGATGGTCAAAACGGGTCTGCACAATCGCATCCGCCTTGATGGTATGCTTCATAACATATTCATGGGCATCCTGCACCAGTTCCTCTAGATTTGAAAAAACCGGTTTATAGGTCAAATGCAGTCTGCTACTGAACATCGGGAAATCAATGTTGGTCCAGTTTTCCGAATCGGTCTCCTGGTAAGCACCCTGGTATGGAATGAATTTGCCGTATGCCGGGACATCAAACCCGAAATGCCTCTCGGTCATAAGGTATTGATAGCTTTTTTCAGGGAGATCGATACGGAAATATCCCTTGGGCTTTGGGGTGTAAACAGCATTGCAACCTGAGATCAGCGCAAACAGAATGACCAGGGGTAATAAATCAGTTATTCTGAAAGCCCGTTGCCGGACAGGTAATCTGGATTTCCCTGATCCTGCGATCATCGACACTACGTATGGTGAAGGAGTATCCTTCATATTCAATTCGGTCTCCTGTTTTTGGCAATTCCCCTCTGATCTCCAACACCAATCCAGCCAGGGTTTCAGAATCTCCCTGAATCGGATCGAAGAAATCGGACGGGAGTCCGAGTACTTTTTTTACATCATGCAAAGAGGTCTTGCCACTGAAAAGATAAGCAATATCACTGATTTTTGTATAGGGGAGCTCCTCCTCATCCGATTCATCGCTGATTTCTCCGACAATCTCCTCCAGAATGTCTTCCAGGGTGATGAGTCCTGAAGTACCCCCATATTCATCTACAACAATTGCAAGGTGATTTTTGTTTTGTTGGAACTCTGCAAGGAGGTCGTTGATCTTTTTGTTTTCGGGCACATAATTTGGGGGCCTAACCAACGACTGCCACCTGAAACTTACTGGTTTATGGAAATGCGGCAAAAGGTCTTTGACAAACAGAATCCCTTTGATGTGGTCAAGATCGGAGAGGTAAACGGGAATTCTTGAATACCCGGATTCTACAACTATATCTATGATCCTTGGGAACGGGGTTTGAATATCAACAGCAATCATATCAACTCTGGGGCGCATGATTTCGCTAACATCGATATCGCCAAACCTGACAATGCCCTTCAGAATTTTCTCCTCCTGCAACAAATCCTTGCCATTGAGTTGGAGCGCTTCAGACAACTTCTTCATATCAATCGCTCGCTTATTCAACTTGAGATTCGTTAGAATGAAGGTCCGAATTGCCAACCTAATGCTAACCACAGGATTTAGCAGTCTATGCAAAAACAAAATGAAAGTTGCGCTGGCAAGGGCATACCCTTCTGCATAGCGCCTGATAATCCAGCCCGGCAACAACTTGCCCAGAAAAACATAGCCTGCGACAATTCCCAAAGCACCGGTAAAGTAAAGACCCACAGAAGAATCCCCTGGCAGAATATGTATAGCCATTAGCCAGGAAGCCACTCCAATGAATAATAGGTCTATCACCAAGATGGTTGTTTGCAGGGTTGCCAGGAGCTCTTCAGGTCTCGACAACAACAACAATACTTTCCTTGCTCTGGGCTCATTGCCACTTTCGAATCGATTCCTTTCTCCTGAACCGAGTGAAAAGAAGGCGACCTCTGAGCCCGACATCAGCGCAGAAGCCGCCCAAAGAATAATCAAAAAAACGATTCCCGAAGCGAGACCGGTCTCACCAAATGGAAAGCCGGCCACCACGGCCATAATGGTTAGCCCAAGATTTGGATCACCGGAAGCTTCCATCAGGCACTAAAAGGGAAGATCATCCTCCTGGGTAGAATTAAAAACCTCCTCGTCGGCCTGTTTAACCTGACCTATCTCTGGTTTCTTGCCATTCGAAGGTCTGGCCTCCTCCTCCTCAGGCTTACGACCCAGTAACTGAATCGTATTGGCAACAATCTCTGTCGTATAACGCTTGTTGCCCTCTTTATCTTCCCATTGCCGGGTGGTAATCTTGCCTTCTATATATATCTGTCTTCCTTTACGGATATACTTCTCGGCCAGTTCTGCCAACTGCCGCCAGGCGACAATACTGTGCCATTCCGTAGTTGTGGTGTTTTCGCCCTCACGGTTGCGGTAATACTCTGAAGTGGCAATTCTAAAATTGGCCACGGCTGTTCCACCTTCAAGGTACCTGACCTCTGGATCAGAACCCACGTTACCTACCAAAATAACCTTGTTGACTGACATTTATTGAAAATTTAGAGTGTTAAAAGTACGAACAATTCAAATGATTCCAAACTGACAGAACCTCCATGCGGAGCGTCGGGATGTCTCCCGTCAGGTGAATCCGGTTATCCTTGGCATCCAATCCTTGCCCATTGGTAATGAATTACATCCTTATAGATGCAATTCATGTCAGGTTTTGGAAATCCGGATGTCAAAAAATTTGACGAAATGACGGCCAGAATTTGAAGAGGTAAAACTAATGTGCTATATTTAAACAAATTGTGAATAAAAACAGAGGATTTTTTTTATCCAACGCTTTATAATTTTCGGTTAAAAGGTTTATATTTGCAATCCAAATCTAATGAGTTGATAACTAAAGATATTTAAAAATGACTAAAGCAGACATCGTTAACGAAATCAGCAAGAACACCGGGATCGAGAAAGTAGCTGTCCAGAAGACCGTTGAAGCCTTCATGGGTACGATTAAGCAGAGCCTGGTACATGGTAACAACGTTTATCTTAGAGGATTCGGCAGCTTCGTAGTGAAGAAAAGAGCAGAGAAAACTGCCCGCAATATTTCCCGGAACACCACCCTGATCATTCCGCAGCACTTTATCCCCTCTTTCAAGCCAGCTAAAAGCTTTGTGACCAAGGTCAAGGATAACGTTAAGAAGTAGTCTGGGGTCAATATCACAAAACTGATAGCTTATGCCAAGCGGTAAAAAACGTAAAAGACATAAAATGGCCACGCACAAGCGCAAAAAGCGTTTGCGTAAGAATCGCCATAAGAAGAAGAAATAATCCTGTCTGACAGGATGTTTCCGGTATAAACCTAAAGGGATTTCCCTTTAGGTTTATGCTGTTTATTGATCAGGTATGTTTTCTTAACCCTAAGAGAAAAATACGGTGAGTAGCGAACTGATCGTCAATGCCGGAACGAACGACATTTCCATCGCGCTTCTTGAGGACAAAAGGCTGGTAGAACTCAACAAGGAGAAATCCAACCTGCAATTTGCTGTTGGAGATATCTACCTGGGTAAGATCAAGAAGATCATGCCTGGATTGAATGCGGTCTTTGTGGATGTCGGGTATGAAAAGGATGCATTTCTGCATTACCTGGATCTGGGCCCGCAGTTCCAGAGCCTCACGAATTACCTTAACCTCGCCCAGAGCAGAAAGGTTAAACTTCCATCTCTTGAAAAGTTTAAAACCGAGAAGGACATTGACAAGCATGGAAAGATAACCGACCTGATGAAGGCCGGTCAGCAAATCCTCGTGCAAATTGCCAAAGAGCCGATCTCGTCAAAAGGGCCAAGACTTACCAGCGAGATATCCCTTGCAGGCCGAAATCTGGTGCTGTTGCCGTTTTCAGACAAAGTTTCTGTTTCGACAAAAATCAAGTCAGAGGAGGAGAGGAATCGACTTAAACGACTCATACTCAGCATTAAACCGAAAAACTACGGAGTCATTGTCCGAACAGTTGCCAAGGAACGAAAAGTGGCTGTCCTTGACGCTGAGCTGAGGGGGCTGGTAGAGAATTGGGAGTCAATATTCAGAAACATTAAGGGTATGACCGCGCCGTCCCTGATGTTGGGGGAATTGAACAGAACCTCAGCCATTCTAAGGGATGTACTGAGTCCTTCCTTCAATAATGTTTACGTAAACGACCAGTCCCTCTATCGCGAAATCAAGGATTTCATCGGTAACATCGCCCCGGAAAAGCAAAAAATTGTAAAGCATTATTCTGGTCGGGTTCCGATCTTTGAACACTTCGGCATTGACAAACAGATCAAAGCACTGTTTGGGAAAACGGTATCTTTTAAAAGCGGAGCCTACCTGATCATTGAGCATACCGAGGCCCTCCATGTGATCGATGTAAATAGTGGCAACCGTTCACAAAGCATGAAAGACCAGGAAAGCAATGCCCTGGATGTGAATGTTGCGGCAGCTGAGGAAATTGCCAGACAACTACGATTGAGGGATATGGGGGGGATCATTGTCATAGATTTCATTGACATGGTGGTAACCGAACATCGCCATAAGGTTTATGAAGCCATGAAGGCCGCCATGAGCAACGACAGAGCCAAACACTATATCCTGCCCCTCAGCAAATTCGGTGTGATGCAGATCACACGACAAAGAGTAAGGCCTGAAATGGACATCCAGATCATGGAGACCTGTCCCACTTGCCTGGGCACCGGGGAAGTAACCCCCACCATACTGCTTGTTGACCAGATTCATAACAACCTGATTTTCATTCTCGATAAAGATCCTTCTGCAAAGGTCACCCTACTCGCCCACCCCTATCTGGCAGCTTACCTGAAGAGGGGGATCCCCTCAATCCGCCTGAAATGGGCCATGAAGCACAAAACATACCTCAGAATCCAGACTGATCCGAATGTTGGACTGGTTCAGTATGCCTTTTTAGACAAGAATGGTGAAAAAATAATCCTTTAAAATATTTATGAAAAGAGTTCTGATCCTACTTTCATGGTTTTTTGCCGGAATCACCTCCGGTAACACCCAGATCCTCGAACCCGTACAGTGGTCGTTTTCAACGGTCAGGGTGAGCCAGGATCATTATGACCTTGTTGCCAAGGCAAGCATTGAACCCGGTTGGAATGTCTATGGAATAAAATTACCAGCCGGGGGTCCTTTACCTGTTGAATTCATCCTCGAGGAATCGGATAAGTTTATAACTGTTGACTCTCTAAGGGAGATGCCAGCTGCTGTTGTCAAGTTTGACCCCCTCTTCGAAATGGAAGTAGGTTTGCACAGCATTCAGGCCTCCTTTATCCAGCGAATCAAGGTTCTTACCGGCGATTCGTTTGTTGTCAGTGGTGAGGTAGCCGGTCAGGCCTGTGATGATAAACAATGCACCCTGGTCGGATCCGATTTCGAACTCAGAATTAAACCCGATGAAACCATCCAGGAGGGGGGAGAAATTCAGAAAGAAACAGGACCACCCGTTAAGGTCAATGAGACCGGTGATAAGCGAAAGCTCAACCCAAGAACCCCCATAGACCTGACTTCGAGATCTTTATGGTCTCTTTTTTTTATAGCTTTCCTTGCGGGACTGATTGCGCTTCTCACTCCATGTGTCTTCCCTATGATACCGATGACCGTCTCATTTTTTATGCACGGCAATGAATCCAAGCGCAAATCACTTTTCAAGGCGCTCTTTTTTGGACTTTCAATCATCGGAATTTACACGATCATAGGAACGCTGGTGGCCATTCTTTTCGGACCGGGAATAGCCAATTTCTTAAGCACACACTGGCTCCCAAATATTCTGTTTTTTCTGGTTTTTGTATTTTTTGCGGCATGGTTCTTTGGCATGTTTGAGATCACCCTGCCTTCATGGATGATCAGCAAGTCAGATCAGCAGGTCGACAAAGGCGGACTGGGAGGGCCCTTTTTCATGGCTTTTACCTTGGTCCTGGTTTCCTTTTCATGTACTGGTCCAATCGTCGGAACCATCCTTGTTGAATCCGCTGGTGGTGCTTTGGTCGAACCTATTATAGGGATGTTGGGTTTCTCACTTGCCTTCGCGCTTCCTTTTACCCTTTTCGCAATCTTCCCTTCATGGTTGACAGGACTGCCGAAATCTGGCGGTTGGCTGAATTCGGTCAAGGTGGTTCTTGGATTTCTGGAACTGGCTCTTGGACTGAAGTTTCTCAGCATAGCAGACCAGACTTATCATTGGGGACTGCTTGACAGGGAGGTATACCTTGCTATTTGGATCGTAATTTTCACCCTATTAGGCTTTTACCTTCTAGGAAAGATCAAATTCAAGCACGACAGCGATCTCAAGCATATTGGAGTTTTTAGACTTTTCCTGGTGATTGTCACTTTTTCATTTGTAGTCTATCTGATTCCCGGTATGATCGGGGCACCGCTAAAGGCGCTGGCAGGATATCTGCCGCCCATTACAACCCACGACTTTGACCTTAAGGAGGTTATCAGGCAAAATGCATCCGTCGGAAAACAGGCACAATTTACCGAAGCTTCATCCATTTGCGAAAAACCACGGTACAGCGACCGGCTCAAACTTCCACACGGACTAACGGGATATTTCGATTACGAACAGGGAATGGATTGTGCCAGAATGGTTAACAAGCCTGTCTTTATTGATTTCACGGGACATGGATGTGTCAACTGTCGTGAAATGGAAGACCGTGTTTGGTCAGATCCCCGGGTGCTGAAACGTCTCAGGGAGGACTATATCATCATTGCCTTGTATGTTGACGACAAAAGTATTAAACTGGAAGAATCAGAATGGGTAACGTCAACGTATGACGGAAAAATCAAAAAGACCCTTGGAAAAAAATACCAGGATTTTCAGATTACCCGTTACGGAACCAACTCGCAACCCTATTATCTTCTGTTGGATACCGAAGGCAATATGCTGACCGAAGCAACTGCTTACGATCTTAATGTTGACCGGTTTATTGAGTTTCTGGATACAGGATTAACGGAGTTTAACAAACAATAATAAAAAAACCGGGCAAGGCCCGGTTTTTTATTCTGCTACCGCTTCGCTTCCTTTTGACAAGCATCGGTACTTCACCGAAGGTGATTGTATCTGGCCTCCCAATCCGAGCCTGGTCCATTTTGAATCAACCCAGTCAATGGTTTTCTGGTCCATCACCACCGGATTTGGCCACCTGTGTTCAAATCCATCATACTCCCTGGTTTTTCGGGTGCAATCCAGAAACAGAATGCCATGACGGGGACCTGCTGGTACGGCATAAATCCAGGCGTCCCTTGAAAGGTCGGTGTGACTTCCCATGATCCAGACCAATTGATCCACGTCGGTAAGATCAACCTCAGCATCGTATAAAAGCCAGAACCGAATCCGATTGAATCCCTCTGTCAGCCTGATTTCGTCGGCCAGTTCCCTAAGCTGTCCTTTACGGCTTTTTCTGATGGAGATAAGTCCGGCTGAAATGCCATGCTTTAAAGAATCCAAATTTAAATCAACTATATCAGGATTGCTGGATCTGAATGACATGATGCGGGTTGCATCCGGAGCAGGTGCATTCAGGATTTCAGATGACAAGTCCAATCCTGAAGCATCAATGCCCAGTTTACCCCCTTCAAATGGCTTTTCTGCTGCATGATCGAGCACATCCAAAGGACCATAGCCTAACTCAAGATGCTGCAAGGGGTCAACTTTTCGTGATATCGTTCTCAGCACCTCCAGATAATCCCGAAGTTTCAGATCTGCCGGCATAGCAACGGCATATTTGGTAAACATCATTTGTCCCCCGCCCCAAATGCTATGCATCAATTTCCTTGCATGTCCGGGATATTCAGGTTGCATGCAGAACAGAGCAATGTTGTGTGCCACGCCGGCAGGCGGAAGGTGAAGATCCAAAAGTTCAGGCATCATGGTCATCCTGATTGCCGGTATGAAGAGTTTTTCTGTCACCCATGCGAGGGTAGCATCCTCCTGGGGTGGTATGCCTACGATTGTTGCCGGATAGACCGCATCCTTACGGTGGGTAATGGCTGTAACGTGAAAAACCGGATAGTCATCCTCCAGAGAATAAAAACCGGTGTGATCACCGAATGGGCCCTCCCTGCGCAAGGGTTCTCCGGGATCAACATAACCCTCAATAACGAAATCCACATCTTCAGGAACCCAGAGTTCATTGGTCAGGCATCTGACCATTTTCACACTCCTCTGACGGATAAAACCTGCCAGCAGGTATTCATCTATACCATCAGGAAGAGGAGCTGTTGCGCAATAGGTATAAACGGGATCCCCTCCCAGTGTTACGGTAACCGGCATTCGCCTGCCCATCTGCTTAAAAGCCCTGAAATGTCTGGCACCTGTTTTGTGAAGTTGCCAATGCATACCGGTTTCATCCTTTGAGAAAACCTGCATCCGGTACATGCCAAGATTCTTTTGACCGGTCTCCGGGTCGTGAGTATGCACCATAGGCAGGGTAATGAAAGGCCCCCCATCCTTAGGCCAGCAGGATAGAACCGGCAGCTTGGTAAGATCAGGATCATCCATGACAATCTGCTGACAGCTTCCCTTTGAACTGCTTCGGGATGGTATCCAGGATGATATTTTCTTGAGTTTTGGCAGCATGGCCATCCTGGAAGAAAACCCTCCCCCCTGGCGGGTGAGTGTGTCCAGTAAACCTGACAAACTATTGGATAAATCATCAGGACTTGCGCCTCTGAAAGCGATTTGGATCCTTTCTTTCGACCCAAGCGAGTTGATCAGAACCGGAAAACTCGTCCCGGTTGACTCAAATAACAATGCCTTACCTCCCCCGGGTAGTTTCGATATCCGGTCGGTTATCTCCGTCATTTGCAATACGGGAGATACCTTTTCGGATATACGAACCAATTCTCCCTGCTTCTCCAGTAGCTTGATAAACTTCTGCAAATCCATAAAAAAGATGCTATGCCTAAAAATAAGAAATCCCGGCTGAAACAACCGGGATTTTTAATACAGTATTGAGATGAAAAACTACTGATCCTTTGAGGGATCCTTTTCCTCGTCCGACTGCACCGAATCCTGTTCGGACTGGACATCAGTTTCTTCATTTTGTGTAACCTGAACATCAACACCGGCCTCATCAACCTGCTCCAGAGGCTGTACCTCATCAGCCGGTTGAACCTCAGCGACTACTTCTTCTGTAAGTACAGGAGTGGCTGCGATAGCTGCTTTGGTGGTCTTGCCAGCGGTAACCGGAGCATCCTTTTTCTTAGCAGTTGATCTTCTTGAACGACGGGTTTTACCTTTTGCATCCTCCTTGGATGCCAGCATGTGCTCATTGAAATCAACCAGCTCAATCATACACATTTCAGCACTGTCACCCAACCGGGTTCCGGTTTTTAGGATTCTTGTGTAGCCACCCGGACGATCACCAACCTTAACAGCCACTTCGCGGAAAAGTTCCGTAACGGCAAATTTAGACCGAAGCTGGCTAAAAACCACACGGCGGGCATGGGTTGTATCTTCTTTGGCCCGGGTAATAATGGGTTCAACGAAAATCCTAAGCGCTTTTGCTTTTGCAACGGTTGTATTGATTCGCTTATGCATGATTAAGGATGAGGCCATGTTGCCCAGCATGGCTTCGCGATGCTCGCTTTTTCGCCCGAGATGATTGATTTTTTTATTATGTCTCATTGTTCCGTTATTCCTTGTCTAATTTGTACTTGGCAACCTCCATACCGAAATTCAGGCTCATTGCCTTGAGCAGGTCCTCAAGTTCGGTCAGGGACTTCTTACCGAAGTTTCTGAATTTCAAGAGGTCGTTTTTGTTGTAAGAGACCAGGTCTCCAAGTGTCTCTACGTCTGCAGCCTTAAGGCAATTCAAAGCCCTGACTGACAAATCGAGGTCGGTCAGTTTTGTTTTGAGCAACTGACGCATATGAAGCACCTCCTCGTCAAATTCATCGCTGTCAAACTTATCCTCAGCATCCAGGGTGATCTTTTCATCGGAGAATAACATCAGGTGATGAATCAGAATCTTGGCAGCCTCCTTGAGGGCATCCTTTGGATGAATCGAACCATCCGTGGTCACTTCAATGAGTAACTTCTCGTAGTCAGTCTTCTGTTCAACCCTATAGTTCTCAATCTGAAACTTTACGTTCTTGATCGGGGTAAAGATGCTATCAACCGCAATCAGTCCTATTTCACTCTCATCCGGCTTGTTCTCTTCTGAGGGAACATAGCCTCTTCCTTTATGAATGGTGAGGGTCATCTGCAGCTTAACGGAAGGCTCCATGTTGCAAATGACCAAGTCAGGATTCAACACCTTAAACCCACTGACAAAATTGCCTATGTCACCGGCCTTAAGCATGTCCTGCCCGGTTACAGTAACAGTTACCCTCTCATCCTCAACACCTTCGATCTGCTGCTTCAACCTGATCTGCTTAAGGTTGAGAATGATTTCAGTAACATCCTCAATTACACCCTTAATGGTTGAGAATTCATGATCCACTCCCTCAATTTTGACCGTGGTGATTGCAAATCCCTCCAATGAACTTAAAAGGATGCGGCGCAAAGAATTTCCGATGGTGATTCCATACCCGGGTTCAAGAGGTCTGAACTCAAATCTGCCTAAATGCTGATTTGATTCGAGCAGGATGACCTTATCCGGTTTTTGAAATGATAAAATGGCCATGGATCAGGTTTTAATGATTATTTAGAATACAATTCCACGATGAGCTGCTCCTTGATGTTCTCAGGAATATCAGCTCGGTCTGGCACATTCAGATATTTTCCGGCTACATGGGACTCATCCCATTCAAGCCACGAATAGCGACTCCTTGAAGCGGAGGCCAGGGATTCCTGGATCACCTCCAGCGATTTTGATTTTTCTCGAACGCCAATGGTCTCACCAGGTTTTACGGTATACGATGGTATGTTCAGAATTCCGCCATTGACTAAAATATGTCGATGGCCAACCAACTGGCGGGCAGCCGAACGTGTTGGGGCAATCCCTAGCCTGTAAACCACATTGTCAAGCCTGGATTCAAGCAACTGAAGCAGTACCTCACCAGTGATCCCTTTGGTACGCTGTGCTTTCTTGAACAGGTTAGAAAACTGCTTTTCTAAAACACCATAGGTATACTTGGCCTTTTGCTTTTCCTTCAGCTGAATTCCGTATTCTGACTGTTTACGTCTGCGACGTGAGGGCCCATGAAATCCGGGAGGATAGTTTTTTTTCTCCAGGACCTTGTCAGGGCCATAAATAGGCTCGCCAAATTTTCTGGCAATCCTTGTTTTCGGTCCGATATATTTAGCCATCTAAAGTATTATTTTCGTTTGTTTCAGATCAGTTTAGACACGTCTTCTTTTCGGAGGCCGGCATCCATTGTGGGGCAGAGGAGTGACATCCACGATCTCAGTGACCTCAATGCCGGTGTTGTGAATGGTACGAATGGCTGATTCCCTGCCATTTCCGGGTCCTTTGACAAAAACCTTCACCTTCCTCAGTCCAAGGTCGAAAGCTGTCTTTGAAGCATCCTGGGCAGCTACCTGAGCAGCGTAAGGGGTGTTCTTCTTTGAACCACGGAATCCCATTTTCCCGCTGGATGACCAAGAGATAACCTGACCAGCATTGTTGGTAAGGGAGATGATGATATTGTTGAAAGAAGAGTGGACATGTGCCTGCCCGAGGGGTTCAATTTGTACGACCCGTTTCTTCGTCGCTTTGGATTTCTTCTTTGCCATAATTCGGGTTATTTAGTCGCTTTCTTCTTATTTGCTACAGTTTTACGCCGGCCCTTCCGTGTACGGGCATTGTTCTTGGTGCTCTGGCCCCTTACCGGAAGACCGATACGGTGTCTGATACCACGATAGCAGCCGATGTCCATCAGTCTTTTGATGTTTGTCTGAACTTCAGAACGTAGCTCGCCTTCAATTTTCAGATTCTCATTGATGAAATTACGGATGGAAGCGCTCTGGTCATCGGTCCAGGTTTCAACTTTAAGGTCAGGGTCAACACCTGCCTCCAGTAAGATTTTACGAGCAGAACTGCGTCCAATGCCGTAAATGTAAGTGAGCGCGACCTCACCTCTTTTGTTGTTTGGAATGTCAACCCCAACAATACGTGCCATAGAAAATATTCCTGATTAATTATTTTTCAAATCTATCCCTGTCGCTGCTTGAACTTGGGATTCTTCTTGTTGATCACATACAAACGTCCCTTTCTGCGAACGATTTTGCAGTCGGCTGAACGCTTCTTAACAGATGCTCTAATTTTCATGTTCGGTCTCTTTTCAGTTTTTATACCTGTATGAAATTCTTCCTTTAGTCAGATCATAGGGTGACATTTCAACCTTCACCTTGTCACCCGGCAATATTTTAATATAATGCATACGCATTTTACCGGAGATATGGGCAGTAATGATATGCCCATTTTCCAGCTGCACCCGGAACATTGCGTTTGACAATGCTTCGATAATGGTTCCGTCCTGTTCGATCGAAGGTTGCTTTGCCATATTAAGAAAATCTTAGTGCATCATCTATCACGGTAAAATCAGAGAGGATATCTGCGCTGCTCTTTCCAACCACAACGGTA
>CAYGOU010000001.1:0-18119 GCA_964351455.1 uncultured Porphyromonadaceae bacterium | reverse complement strand
GGTATGCTCATAGTGGGCCGAAAGCTGCCGGTCCGAGGTCCGGATCGTCCAACCATCAGGGTCCTGAACAATGTAGCGCCTACCCAGGTTTATCATGGGCTCAATGGCCAGAACCATGCCAGTCTTCAGTATGACCCCTGTTCCCTGTCTGCCCCAGTTTGGCACCTCAGGTGGCTCGTGAAGTTCTCTTCCAACACCATGACCAACCATTTCACGCACCACTGAAAAACCAGCTGCCTCAGCATGGGTCTGTACTGCATGACTGAGATTTCCTAGCCTGTTTCCATCGATTGCCTGGGCAATTCCCTGATACAGTGCTTCACGGGTGATTCTGGCCAGATCTCTGGCCTGATCCGTAACGGGCTCAATCAAAAAGGTGTAGGCAGAGTCTCCATGGTATCCATTCATATAAACACCACAGTCGACTGAAACCAGATCACCCTCAATGATGGTCCTGTCTGAAGGCATACCGTGAACCACTTCGTCATTGATGCTGATACAGAGGGTAAACGGAAATCCATTATACCCCTTGAATCCAGGCACTCCACCGTTATCCCGTATAAACTGCTCTGCTTTTTTGTCTACTTCAAGGGTACTGACCCCTGGTTTCAGCAGAACGGCAATATGGGCAAGGGTAGCCGCAACAAGCAGGTTGCTCTGTCTTATCAGGTCAACCTCCTCGTCTGTCCGTATGCTAATCATCACAAAGAACGCTGTCAGGACACGCTAGATGGCCGTAACGCTTCCGGTACGGCCTTTGATGCGTCCTGATTTCATAAGGCCATCGTAATGGCGCATTAAAAGGTGGCTCTCAATCTGCTGTAGGGTATCCAGCACCACACCTACCAAAATCAGCAGGGAGGTTCCGCCATAGAACTGGGCGAAAGAGCTTGAGCTCACAAAAGTTAAACTGGCGAGCGCAGGCAGTATTGCCACGATTGCCAGAAAGATCGAACCCGGAAGAATAATCCTTGACATTACTGAGTCAAGAAACTCAACCGTTTTGCGACCTGGCTTAACCCCCGGAATAAACCCGCCATTCCTTTTCATATCCTCCGCCATCTGAGTAGGATTGATGGTGACGGCAGTATAGAAGTATGTGAAGAGTATGATGAGTATTGCGAAGGTGAGATTATACCAGAATCCCTGGTAGTTGGCAAATGCCGAAACGAATTTATTGGCGGTTTCAGTGTTAAATCTGCCGAGCATCATGGGTAAAAACATCAGTGCCTGGGCAAAAATGATTGGCATAACACCGGCTGCATTAACCTTAAGAGGAATATACTGCCTGACACCACCATACTGTTTATTGCCAACAATCCGCTTGGCATACTGCACCGGCACACGCCTGGTGGCCTGAACCAGCGCAATGGATCCAACAAAGACCAGGAAAAGAAAGACAATCTCAACAACCAGCATGACCAGTCCACCTCCGCTTTGCTCCAACTTGGAGGCAAACTCCTGGAACATGGATTCGGGCAGACGGGCAATGATGCCGATCATAATAATCAGAGATATGCCATTGCCGATACCTTTGTCGGTAATTCGCTCACCCAGCCACATGACAAACAGGGTGCCGGCAGTCATGATGACTACTGACGAAAAGGTAAAGGAGACACCACTCATGATGAATGCAGAATCCGGCAACTGGGCGTGCAGGTTAAACAGGTAACTGGGGCCCTGAGCAGCCGTGATGGCAACGGTCAGCCAGCGGGTAATCTGGTTGATCTTCTTGCGTCCGCTCTCTCCCTCCTTCTGCAAACGCTGGAAATAAGGAACGGCTATTCCGAGAAGCTGTATCACGATGGATGCAGAGATGTAAGGCATGATACCCAACGCAAATATGGAGGCATTCGAAAAAGCACCCCCTGAGAACATATCCAACAGACCCATAAGCCCGCTTTCGGTTTGCTGCCTCAGGTTTTCCAGCTGGGTCGGATCAATGCCTGGCAGCACAACGTGCGCACCAAGGCGATAAACCAGGATCAGTCCCAGGGTGGTTAAAATCCGTTGCCGGAGGTCTTCGATCCTCCAGATATTCTTTAAAGTATCAATAAATCTCTTCATCCGTTTACAGTTTTTCTGCGGTTCCTTTCTGAGCTTCGATGGCTTTCACGGCTGACTCCGAAAATGCGTGGGCCTTTACATCAAGCTTGAGGGTGAGGGTGCCATTACCAAGAATTTTGATGCGGTCGCTCTTTCTTGCAAGACCAGCATCCACCAGGATTTGCACATCAATAGTCTGAAGATTTCTCTTCTCAGCAAGAATCTGAAGGGTTCCAACATTGACTCCCTTGAATTCTTTCCGGTTGATGTTTTTAAAACCAAATTTTGGCAACCTGCGCTGTAGCGGCATCTGTCCCCCTTCAAAACCTATCTTGGTTTTATTACCTGACCGTGATTTGGCACCTTTGTGCCCACGGGTGGAGGTTCCGCCATATCCTGAACCCTGGCCCCTGCCAATCCTTTTGCGTTTATGGACCGACCCTGAAGCAGGTTTTAAGCTGTTTAGTTCCATTTCTGAATGAGTAATCGGGTTGAACTATTTAATCTCTTCAACTTTCACCAGATGCCTAACCTTCTCTACCATTCCGAGCATCTGTTCATTTGCTTCCATCTCAACGGAAGCGTGCATCTTTCGCAATCCCATTGCCTCCAGGGTCCTTTTCTGACGCTCGGTGCAACCGATCTTGCTACGAATCTGAGTAACTTTTATCTTAGACATAATCCTCTTCTTTGTCGGATTAACCTTTAAACACTTTATCCAGTTTTACAGCCCTGTGCTGGGCTACGGTATAGGCATCCCTCATTTCAATCATGGCCTGCATGGTAGCCTTAACAAGATTATGTGGGTTGGATGATCCCTTTGATTTGGCCAGCACATTTTTAACACCGACCGACTCAAGAACTGCGCGCATAGCACCTCCTGCCTTTACCCCGGTACCTTCAGAGGCCGGCTTGAGCCATACAGTGGCTCCGCCAAATTTTGCCTCCTGCTCATGAGGAACGGTACCGTGAATGATCGGAACCTTTATCAGGTTCTTCTTGGCAGCTTCTACACCCTTGGCGATCGCAGTGGTTACTTCGTTGGCCTTTCCAAGGCCCCAACCCACAACTCCATCTTCATTACCTACTACCACAATGGCACTGAAACTGAATGTTCTACCTCCTTTGGTTACCTTGGTGACCCGGTTAATCGCAACCAACCGGTCTTTCAGTTCCAGATCACTGGTCTTAACCTTTCGAACACTTGTAGACATATCTTAGAATTTAAGCCCTCCTTCACGGGCTGCATCAGCTAAAGATTTTATTCTTCCATGATAGAGAAAACCGTTGCGGTCAAAAACCACCGAGGTAATTCCCTTTTCAATTGCCTTTTGGGCTATTCTTAAACCAACCAGTTTGGCCTGTTCCGTTTTGTTAATCCCGGTCTTGGCTGCAATTTCCTTTTCAAGCGAAGATGCAGCTACCAGCGTGTTTCCATGAAGGTCGTCGATCACCTGTACGGAGATCTGTTTGTTGCTCCGGTACACTGACATGCGGGGAATTCCGGCAGTACCCTGGCTCGTTTTGCGGATCCTGCTCTTAATTTTCAACCTTCTTTCAAGCTTAGATAAAGCCATTTTATTTTTCAGTTTTCGTGTTAAACATTCAAGTGCAATGCTTATTTACCAGCGGCCTTACCCTCCTTGCGTCTGAGAACTTCATTGACAAACTTAACCCCTTTACCCTTGTAGGGTTCAGGCGGTCGGAAGGAACGGATTTTTGCAGCAACCTGTCCAAGCAGTTGCTTATCTGCACTTTTCAGTGTGATAATCGGATTTGCCCTTCTTTCAGTAACGGCCTCCACACTGACCTCTATCGGCAGTTCAATGATAATGGGATGAGAGTATCCCAGATGCAGTTCAAGTCTCTGTCCGGTTGCGGTGGCCTTGAATCCAACGCCGACAAGCTCCTGCTTGACTTCAAAACCCGTGGAGACCCCTTGAATCATATTCGATACCAGTGAACGGTAAAGTCCATGCATCGATCGATGCCGCTGCTGTTCGGTCGGACGTTTCACTTCAATGCGGTCGTCCTGAACCTGGACCTGAATATCGGGATCTACCTGCTGCTTAAGAACTCCCAGAGGGCCCTTTACCTCCACCACGTTATCATTGTGAACCGTGACGGTGACTCCCTGAGGCAGCGGAATGGGCAGTTTTCCAATTCGTGACATAACAATTCAATTAATAGACATAACATAATACCTCACCCCCGACATTCTGCATGCGGGCTTCCTTATCGGTCATCACCCCCTTTGAGGTCGACAGAATAGCAATCCCCATTCCGTTTAAGACACGGGGAATGGCGTCAACATCTACATACTTCCTGAGGCCAGGCTTGCTTATCCGGCGTATGTGCTTGATGGCAGGAGCTTTTGAAACCGGATGGTATTTTAGAGCAATCTTGATGACACCCTGGATATCGTTGTCATCGAAACGATAGCTGAGGATATAGCCTTTATCGTGGAGAATCTTCGTGATCTCCTTTTTTAAGTTGGATGCAGGAATCTCGACCACCTTATGCTTGGCCATCACAGCATTTCGAACTCGAGTCAGGTAATCTGCAATCGGATCAGTCATATTGTATAGATAGTTAAATTACCAACTTGCTTTTTTAATTCCGGGAATAAGTCCTGAGGAGGCCATTTCACGGAAAACGATCCTGCTGATACCAAACTGGCGCATATAGCCCTTGGGCCGGCCAGTCAACTGGCAACGGTTATGAAGCCTCACCTTTGAAGAATTCTTGGGAAGCTTGCTGAGTGCCTCGTAGTTACCCTCAGCTTTCAGTCGTGCCCGTTTTTCAGCAAACCTGGCTACCAGTTTTTGCCGCTTAACTTCGCGGGCCTTCATGGATTCTTTAGCCATTCTATTTCTTATTTGTTTGTTTAAACGGTATTCCAAATTCCTTTAAGAGGGCAAACCCTTCTTCGTCACTGTTTGCAGTTGTTACAAAACTGATTTCCATCCCGATGATAGAGTGGAGCTTGTCGATATCAATCTCCGGAAAGATAATCTGCTCAGAGATACCCATGGTATAGTTACCGTGTCCGTCAAACTTGGCCGATACCCCCTGAAAATCACGAATCCTGGGCAAAGCTACAGAAATGAGCCGCTCCAGGAATTCGTACATGTTATCCCGGCGAAGGGTCACTTTGACCCCAATGGGCATTTTCCTTCTCAGCTTAAAGTTGGAGATGTCACGTTTCGAAAGTGTTTGCACAGTCTTTTGACCGCTGATGGAGGTAAGCTCTTCCTGAGCCACTTCGATCAGCTTTTTATCAGCCACTGCGCGGCCCACTCCCTGGTTGATGACGATCTTTTGAAGCCGGGGAACCTGCATCACTGTCTTGTATCCAAACTCAGTCATCAGAGCTGGTACAATCTCGTTGCGATACTTAGTCTTAAGATTGGGTGTATAGTTCATTATTTAATCTCCTCTCCGGATTTTTTGGCATAGCGGACCAATTTGCCCTTATCATTCAGTCTCCTTCCTATCCTGGTAGCCTTTCCAGAGGTAGGATCCACCAACATCAGGTTGGAGATGTGAACAGGAGCCTCTCTTTTTAAAATTCCTCCCTGAGGTGCACTGTTGTTAGGTCGTGTATGCTTTGACACCATGTTAACCCCTTCAACGATTGCTCTTTCTTTCTTACGGATGACTTCAAGCACACGTCCCTGCTGACCTTTTGAGTTGCCTGCAATGACCATGACATTGTCACCTTTCTTGATGTGTAATTTCTTTTGCATGATCCAATTATTTAAAGCACTTCAGGTGCCAGGGAGACAATCTTCATGTATTTGTCGCGCAATTCTCTGGCAACCGGACCAAAAATTCGGGTTCCCCTGATTTCACCGGCGTTATTAAGCAGAACGCAGGCATTGTCATCAAAACGGATGTAGGATCCATCGTTGCGTCTGATTTCCTTTTTGGTTCTGACCACGACTGCTTTCGAAACGGTGCCCTTTTTCAGTTCACCTCCAGGCAGTGCGGATTTCACAGTGACCACAACCCGGTCGCCAACGCTTGCGTACCTCCTGCCAGTACCACCGAGCACGCGTATGCAGAGAACCTCCTTGGCACCGCTGTTGTCGGCCACAATCATCCGGCTTTCTTGCTGTATCATGACTATTTTGCTCTTTCTATGATTTCAACTAATCTCCAGTTCTTATTCTTGCTCAACGGCCGAGTCTCCATGATTTTTACGAGGTCTCCCTCATTACAGGTATTGGTTTCGTCGTGGGCAACAAATTTCGTGGTCTTGTTAACAAATTTTCCGTAAATCGGATGCTTTACCTTACGCTTGACGGCAACCACAATGGATTTTACCATCTTATTGCTCACAACAATACCGATACGTTCCTTGCGCAAATTTCTTGATCCTTCCATAGCCTATTCGCTTTTCTTATTTTCGGAAAGCTGCCGTATTTTCAATTCGGTATGCAATTTGGCCAGCAAACGCCGCGTATGCCTTAATTGTATCGGATTGTCAAGTGGAGAAATCACGTGGTTCATTTTGCTTCTGACCAGATTGGTTTTCTCTGTCTCGATCCGCTCAACCAGTTCCTTGACGGTCAATTCGCGTATTTCAGCAGTTTTCATTATTCGTTGTTTGAACTTTCTACATAATCATTTCTGACCACAAATTTGGTCTTCACCGGCAATTTCTGGGCAGCCAGGCGAAGAGCTTCTCTGGCAAGTTCAAGGGGCACGCCTTCAGCCTCAAACAGAATTCTGCCGGGAGTTACCCTGGCAACAAAACCCTCGGGGGCACCCTTACCCTTACCCATTCGAACCTCGGCCGGCTTTTTCGTTATGGGTTTGTCAGGAAAAACGCGGATCCATATCTGACCCTGGCGCTGCATGTGACGGGTGACGGCAACACGGGCTGCCTCTAACTGACGACCGGTCATCCAGGTGGTCTCCAAAGATTTGATTCCGAAGGACCCAAAGGCAAGCTGGTTACCCCGCTGGGAGTTCCCCTTCATTTTGCCCTTCTGCTGCCTCCTGTACTTGGTCTTTTTTGGTTGTAACATAGCCGATTATCTTACGTGCGATTTAACCTCTTCTTTTCTTGAATCCCTTTTTGGGGGCCTTTGCACCGATGTTCGGTGAAAGATCCCTTTTCCCATAGATTTCGCCTTTGCAGATCCATACCTTAATACCGGTTGAACCAACCTTGGTATGTGCCTCTGCCAATGCGTAATCAATGTCGGCCCTCAGGGTGTGAAGCGGAATTCTTCCCTCCTTATAAGTTTCAGAACGCGCCATTTCGGCACCGTTCAGTCGCCCTGAGATCTGAACCTTGATTCCTTCTGCGCCCATTCTGATGGTGGAGGCAATGGCCATTTTGATGGCCCGGCGGTAAGCGATCTTACCTTCGAGTTGCCGTGCTATATTGCTGGCAACAATCACGGCATCCAGTTCAGGCCTCTTAATCTCGAAGATGTTGATCTGAACCTCCTTGCTGGTGATCTTCTTAAGCTCCTCCTTCAATTTATCCACCTCCTGGCCTCCCTTGCCGATGATGATCCCCGGCCTGGCTGTATTAACCGTTATGGTAATCAGCTTCAGGGTGCGCTCGATGACGATTTTCGAAACACTGGCTTTTGCCAGTCGTGCGTTCAGGTATTCGCGGATCTTATGATCCTCTATGAGCTTTTCCTTAAAATCATTGCCACCGTACCAGTTGGAATCCCAACCTTTGATGATTCCTAAGCGGTTGCTAATAGGGTTAACTTTTTGTCCCATCTATGCGTCAGTTTTTTCCTCTAGATTACGACTGTCAAGGTAAATGGTCACATGGTTTGACCTCTTTCTGATCCGGTGTCCGCGTCCCTGTGGCGCAGGTCTGAGTCTTTTAAGAACCCTGCCGGAGTCAACGAAAACAGACTTAACAAACAGATTGCTGTCTTCAATCCGGGCACCTTCATTTTTGCTTTGCCAGTTGGCTATGGCTGAAAGCAACAGCTTTTCAAGTTTCCGGGAGGCCTCTTTCGGACTGTAACGGAGCACATCCAGTGCACGGTTTACTTCCATCCCCCTGATCATATCAGCAACCAGCCTCATTTTCCTGGGTGAGGTTGGATTGTTGTTCAGGGCAGCAAAGTATTGCGCTTTACGCTCCTCTTTGACCTGATTGGCCCGTTCTTGCTTTCTGGATCCCATCTTTCTCTATTTTTTACTTTTTACGATTACCGGCATGACCACGGAAAATACGGGTGGGCGCAAATTCACCCAAACGGTGTCCCACCATGTTTTCAGTCACGTAAACCGGAATGAATTTGTTCCCGTTGTGTACGGCGATTGTGTGTCCCACGAAATCCGGAGAGATCAGCGAATTTCTTGACCAAGTCTTGACCACGCTCTTCTTGCTGACCTGATTCATGGCAACAATTTTATTCTCCAGCTTGAAGTTTATAAAGGGACCTTTTTTTAGCGATCGGCTCATCTATGCAAAGTATTTACTGTTTACTTATTACGCCTTTCAATAATAAACCTGGATGAGGTCTTTTTCTTTCTCCGGGTTTTGAAGCCCTTTGCTAGAAGGCCCTTCCTTGACCGAGGATGACCACCAGATGCACGTCCTTCTCCTCCACCCATGGGATGATCAACAGGGTTCATGGCTACACCGCGAACGCGGGGACGACGTCCCAGCCAGCGAGAGCGACCTGCCTTTCCACTCCTTTCCAAACCATGGTCAGAATTGGAAACTGCTCCAATGGTAGCTCTGCAGGCAGTCAGTATCAGGCGGGTTTCACCGGATGGCAGCCTAATGATTGCGTACCGACCCTCACGTGAAACCAGCTGGGCATAAGTACCGGCACTTCTTGCCAGGATGGCACCCTGCTTCGGACGTAATTCTATATTGTGAACAATGGTTCCCAATGGTATCTCGCCAAGTGGAAGACAATTTCCGATTTCAGGAGGCACACCAGTACCAGATATGATTTTTTGATCTACCTCAAGACCATTCGGTGCAAGAATATAACGCTTCTCACCATCAGCATAGGTCAGCAGGGCAATCCTGGCAGTGCGGTTTGGATCATATTGAATGCTAGAAACCTTGGCTGGAATGGTATCCTTATCCCTCTTGAAATCAATAATACGATACATCCTTTTACTGCCTCCACCGATGTAACGCATCGTCATTCGGCCCTGATTATTTCGTCCTCCCGATCTCTTAATGGGAGCCAGCAGGGACTTCTCGGGTGAACCCTGAGTAATCTCCTCAAAGGTTCCGATAATCTTTCGCCTCTGCCCGGGCGTAACTGGTTTAAACTTGCGAACTGCCATTATCGTTTAGATATTGCTGTAAAAATCAATAGTATCTCCATCTGCGAGGGTCACCACCGCCTTTTTGAAAGCATTGGTTTTTCCACGAAGAACTCCTGTACGGGTAAAACGGCTTTTAGCTTTTCCTCCATATCTCATGGTATTCACCGTTGCGACCTTTACATCATACATCTCCTGGATGGCCAGCTTGATCTGATGCTTGTTAGCCCGCTTATCAACGATGAATCCGTAACGTTGAAGAGCTTCCGACTGGGCGGTCATCTTCTCTGTTACGATGGGTTTGATTAAGATATCCATGTTTCGCTGGTCTTATAATCCAAAATTCTTGTGTACCGAGTCAATAGAACTCTCAACAAAAGCGACAGTTGCAGCATTCATGATGTCATAAGTACTTAAATCCGTGGACATTACAACCTTGACACCCTGCAAATTTCGAGACGACAAATATACGTTTTTATTTGGTTCGTTTAAAACCAAAAGCATTTTTTTCCCCTCGATTTTCAGGTCATTCCTCATTTTCTCCATCATCCTGGTCTTGGGCTCGTCAATATTGAAATCCTCAATGACCATGATTGCTCCATTCAGGGCCTTGTAAGTCAGAGCGGATTTTCTTGCCAGCACCTTCACCTTTTTGTTGATCTTGATGTTGTAATCACGTGGCTGCGGTCCGAAAATTCTTCCACCTCCTCTAAAAAGAGGTGATTTAATGCTTCCGGCCCTTGCGCCTCCAGTTCCTTTCTGACGCTTGAGCTTGCGGGTACTTCCAGCCACCTCAGCACGCTCTTTCGACTTGTGAGTTCCCTGACGCTGGTTAGCCATAAATTGCTTCACATCAAGGTAAATGGCGTGATCACTTGGAACAATACCAAAAATCTCGTCGTTGAGTTCTACCTTGCGGCCGGTGTCCTCACCGGTGGTTTTTATTACTGCTAGTTCCATTACTTTTCGATTATAACGTAAGATCCCTTGGATCCTGGAACAGAACCCTTCACAATCAATAAATTATGTTCGGGAATGATTTTCAGGATTTGTAAACTGATCATCTTTACCCGATCTCCACCATCCCGACCGGCCATCCTCATACCTTTGAAAACTCTTGAGGGATAGGACGAAGCACCCAAAGAACCCGGTGCCCTTAGCCGGTTATGCTGACCATGAGACTGGTCACCAACGCCACTGAAACCGTGTCGTTTGACAACGCCTTGAAATCCCTTACCTTTTGTGGTTCCGGTAATATCGACCCACCTGTCATTGGTAAAGTTCTCGACCGTTATGACATCTCCGAGCTTCACTGCCTCTCCAGAATCCAGCTTAAATTCAGCCAGCTTCCTTTTAGGGATTGTGTTGGCCTTCTTGAAATGTCCCAGCATGGGTCGGGTGGTGTTCTTCTCTTTAGCATCATCGTAGGAAATCTGCACAGCCTCATATCCGTCTGAATCCAGCGTTTTGATCTGTGTCACCACACATGGGCCTGCTTCGATTACCGTACATGGAATGTTCTTTCCATTGGCATCGAAAACCGAAGTCATGCCGACTTTTTTCCCGATTAATCCTTGCATTGCTCTATTGCTTAGAATTAGACTTTAATTTCAACTTCCACTCCACTGGGCAATTCCAGTTTCATCAGGGCATCGATAGTCTTTGCCGTAGAACTGTAAATGTCGATCAGCCTTTTATAGGAGCTAAGCTGAAACTGCTCTCTTGATTTCTTGTTCACAAAAGTGGATCTCAGAACCGTAAAGACACGGTTGTGCGTTGGCAGTGGTATAGGACCGCTGACCACAGCTCCTGTGCTCTTCACCGTTTTTACGATCTTCTCAGCAGATTTGTCCACCAAATTGTGATCGTAAGATTTTAATTTGATCCTGATCTTCTGACTCATTTTACTTATATATTATCTATAACAATTCAATTCTTCCAAAAACCCTTTGCAGTATCTGGATGGCCATTTCCTTAGGGATCTCCTCGTAATGTGAGAGTTCCATGGTGGAACCGGCTCTTCCTGATGTCAATGTTCTTAGGATGGTCACATAGCCGAATTGCTCTGAAAGAGGTACGTTAGCTGAAATCACCCTTCCTCCGGGTTTATCCTCCATTCCGCGTATGATGCCTCTCCGCTTAGTAATATCGGCCATTACATCTCCAGCGTACTCTTCAGGGGTTACCACTTCAAGTCGCATAACCGGTTCAAGCAGATAGGGACCCGCTTTCACCGACCCGTCCCTGAAGGCTTTTTGAGCAGCTATTTCGAATGCCAAAGCATCCGATTCAGAGGGGTGGTAGGATGCTTCCTTTAACACCACCTTAAGGTTCTGTAATGGATACCCGGCAAGCACTCCGCTGTTCATTGCATTTTTGAATCCACGCTCCACGGCTGTAACGAAAATGAGGGGAAGCTGATCCGATTTAAGCATGGTTGAAAAATCCAATCCCCGGGATTCCTTATCGCCGGGCCCGATATCGACCCTAATCTCTGCGAAGACCGATTTCCCAGCTGCTTCGCGCTGGAAGACGGTGTGCTGATCAACCTGGCTTCGAATGGATTCTTTATAGGCTACCTGAGGATTACCCTTGTTTGGATCTATCTTATGCTCTCTCTTTAGTCGATCCAGAATGATGTCAAGGTGCAACTCACCCATCCCACTAATGATGATTTGTCCGGAGTCTTCATCGGTTTTCACTCTGAAGGTTGGATCCTCGTCAACCATCTTTTGGAGGGCATCGTGGAGTTTTTCGATCTCTTCCTGTGTTCTGGCCTCAACCGCCATTCCCAGTACCGGTTCGGGAAAGGAAATGGTTTCGAGAAGAATGGGGTGATTCTCATCACAGAGGGTATCGCCGGTTCGAATGTCTTTGAATCCTACTGCTGCGACAATATCTCCTGCTTCGACCCATTCACGGGCATTTTGTTTATTGGCATGCATCTGGTAAAGTCTTGTAATGCGGTCTTTTCTTTCGGTACGCATGTTGAAAACAGTGGCTCCCGAATTGACCGATCCTGAGTAGACCCTCAGATATGCAAGTTTCCCGACGAATGGATCAGATGAGATTTTAAAGGCGAGTGCTGCAAAAGGGGCTTTATTATCCGGTTGTCTGTCAATCTGCTGATGGGTCTTGGGGTGAAACCCCTTAACCGCACCCACATCAATCGGACTGGGAAGATAGGCAGCAATTGCATTCAGCAGAGGCTGCACCCCCTTGTTGCGAAAAGCTGAACCGCAAAGAACCGGAACCCTCTGTCTTGTCAGTGTTGCATGCCTTATGGCCTGCTCTAACTCATCGACCGTTATGGATTCCTTGTCTTCGAAATACTTTTCAAGAAGGGTATCGCTGGTTTCACAAATGGATTCAATAAGGCTATCACGCCATTCAGAGGCTGTATCCTGCATCCCAGCAGGGATAGGAGCAACCTCGTATTTCAGTCCTGTAGGATCATCAGCGCTCCAAAGAAGAGCTGTGCTCCTAATAAGATCGACAACTCCCTCAAATTTACTCTCAGCTCCAATCGGAATCTGTAAAGGAAGGGGAACCGCACCAAGCTTATCCCGGATTTCAGAGAGGGTTTTAAAAAAATCCGCTCCTACCCGGTCCATTTTGTTGACAAACGCAATCCGGGGAACCCGGTATTTGTCAGCCTGATGCCAGACAGTTTCAGACTGGGGCTCTACCCCACCCACACCACAGAAAACCGCTATGGCTCCATCAAGCACCCTAAGTGACCTTTCAACCTCCACCGTAAAATCCACGTGGCCAGGGGTATCTATTAAATTGATCTTGAAATCCTGGTTGCGGTATTTCCAGAAGGTGGTTGTTGCAGCTGAAGAGATGGTAATGCCTCTCTCCTGTTCCTGAATCATCCAATCCATTGTGGCAGCACCGTCATGAACCTCACCCATCCGGTGATTTATACCGGTATAAAAAAGGATACGTTCGGTAGTGGTTGTTTTGCCCGCATCAATGTGGGCCATGATACCGATGTTCCTGGTATTGGAGAGATCCTGTGCCATCCCAAATTGTCAAAGAACGGTTGCCCGGCTAAAACCGGAAGAACGCGAACGCTCTGTTGGCTTCAGCCATGCGGTGGGTGTCCTCCTTTTTCTTGAAGGCTGCACCCTCTTCATTGAAGGCAGAAACAATTTCTGCCGCAAGTTTTTCACTCATCGACCTGCCCGAACGCTTTCGAGCATAGGAAATGAGGTTTTTGTTACCGATTGAGATTTTACGTTCGGGACGAATCTCCATGGGGACCTGAAAGGTAGCACCACCAACACGGCGGCTCTTCACTTCTACATCCGGAGTGATGTTTTCAATGGCCTTTTTCCAGACTTCAAGTGGTGTAAGCCCTGAATCCTTGGTTTTTTTCTCAACCAACTCCATAGCAGTATAGAAGGTACTGAAAGCTATGCTTTTCTTCCCACTCAGCATCAAATCATTCACGAACCGCGTTACCCGCAAGTCACCGTACTTGGGATCAGGCAGCAAAATATGCTTCTTGGGTTTTGATTTTCTCATCGGTAATTCTCCTTAACTATTTCTTAGGTGCCTGCTTCTTGGGACGTTTGGTACCATATTTTGACCTTCTCTGCTTTCTGCCATCGACTCCAGCGGCATCCAGGGTACCCCTTACCATATGGTACCTTACGCCGGGAAGGTCTTTTACCCTTCCTCCCCTGACCAGTACGATGCTGTGTTCCTGAAGATTGTGTCCTTCACCCGGAATATAAACGTTAACCTCCTTTTGGTTGGTCAACCTTACCCTGGCAACCTTTCTCATGGCTGAGTTCGGTTTCTTCGGCGTGGTGGTGTATACGCGCACACAAACTCCGCGACGTTGGGGACAAGAATCAAGCGCTGGAGCCTTGCTCTTATCCTCCCTGTGAACTCTACCTTTCCTTACTAACTGTTGAATCGTAGGCATTATTGAAACAAATTATAACTCAGTTTTGTCAACAAAATGGTGTGCAAAGGTAATTTATTTTTCCAAAAAAAAACAGCCGGATAAAAAAAAACCTGCCTGGATCTGAATTCAGGCAGGTTCCGGTTTTATTTCAGAGAACCTCTTTACATGTATGCCAGCATCAAGGGTATTTCAGGATAAGAATCGTCTCCTCCGGGTCTTCGGGACTGCCTTCCGCCGCCTTGATAGAGAAATTGCTAAAAAGGCTGTGTGAGCCTGACGTATTGCCTGATCTTACATGGATTCTCAGAAGAAAATCTTCCCATGTTTTGAATGAAAAATTTCTGATATCGGCGCAATACCAGTGTGTCTGGCCACCCTGGATGGTAAAAACCTTATCAACCCGATTACAATACTCGTGGGAAAGTCCGGCAACCTCCAGAAAATCAAACCTGACCTTTTTCCCGGGAATTGGACTGTAGATCCCGAAGGTCACCAGGTCGTAAAATCCATCACCATCCACATCAACGACAGTGCCTTTAATGGCAAGCGGATGACCACGGTCAATATTTCTGTCTGCCTGTATCCCCGAGCTGATCAGGATCATCAGCAGCAAACCCGATAATGTTATTGCAACTCTTTTCATTTGATTTCCTTTTTATATTATTTACAGATACGCCTGGTTTCCGACACTAAAGGTATGTTACATACTAACAATTTCAGACCCCTGCCGGCAACTTTTTGACCAACCTTCCTTTTGAATCTGTCAATACCCTTCAATGCAGCAATGTAATATTATTATATCTTAGTCAATCATTGCGCCATGTCAACTTTGCACAAATACCTAAGCTGCCTCTTGCCGATCCTCTTTATGCAAGTTACGAATCTGGAGCTTACCGGCCAAATTCAAAGCAGTCCAGGAGATTATCTGCGTTTTGTATGGGAGGTTAAGCCCGATTCAGCAGCAGTGGCCCTCCAGGGGTTCCTGAATGACCAAAACGACCAGGTGGTACAGGAGGGATTATGGCTGGAAGCCGCAATACTTTGGGCCCGTACCGATAGCATCCGCAAGGCTGAGGATCAATATCAACGCTGGCTTTCAGGTTCTTCGGGGAGGCTTCTGACACGGGAGGAGCGGGCCAATGTACTGCTATATCAGGCCATATTCATCCGTAATCAGGGAAATCTGGGGGGGGCTATTGACAGCCTGCATCAATCCTTACCCTGGCGAGACCATAAAACAAAAAAAGACTCCTTGGTCCTGGCCGATACTTATACTTTTTTAGGCCGCTTTTACCGGTATCTAACCGATTATCCAGAATCGGCAAAATTTTTCAGCAGGGCGATCGAAATAAACCGCTTGCTCAACAGGTCAAAGGGAGTAGCAGATGATCTGACCGATCTCTCTCATGTGCAGACTCAAATTGATCCCAATGCAACCGAAATTGTCAAAGGTCTGAATGAGGCACTTGAGATTTATACAGACTTGGGAGAACCTCTTCTGGTAGCAGCAGTTTACAATCAGCTCGGAGCGCTTTATAGCTTCAGATCGGAACACACCAACTCACTTACCCATTTTCAAAAATCACTTCAAATCAAACTCACGCACAGGGGGGAGCGGATCGCAGATCTGGATGTTGCATGGAACAATGTCGCCTATGCTCACATGGCGCTAAACCAGCCTGAACAGGGAAGGTATTATTTTGAGCGGGCTCTTGAATTTGCCAAGACAACTTCAAAGAAGCTTTTCCCATATTTCATGAACCTGGGTATAACCTTTGCACAGCAGGAAAACTACCCAAAGGCCCTTGAACTGATGCAGCTTTCAATTGCTGCACTTGACCCAAGCCTGGATCCGCATAATTGGAAATCGAATCCGCAAAACCTGATCCAATCAACCATCCTGGCTGAATACCTTAGTAACAAAGCGAACACCCTGCTGAAGTTTGCCCATCAGGAAGACCATATCGGGTATTTTGAAGCTGCTCTCGAAACCAGTATGATCTCCTTAAATATGATGGATACCATCAGGTTCTTGCATTCATTTGAAAGCAAACGAATCTTTTCCCGGGAAATGAGGGATTACTATTTGCTTGCCCTGAGGATAGCCATTGACCTGTACGAAAAAACCGAAACAGACGAGTATCTGTATTCTGCCTTTAACCTTTCGGGACGAAACAAATCTGCCGTTCTCAATGAATTCATCCGTGAGAATGCAGCCAGAAAACTATTGGGACCGCAAGCCCCCTGGATCATCGCCGAAGACAGTTTGAAGAGAATGCAAAGCCATCTCGAATCGAGGTTGCATCAACTGGAGCAGGGTGAACCTCAGCCCGACACAATTGCGATGGTCATTGGTGAGTTTAATGCAACCCAGGAGGCATTGAAGAGACTTTCTATAGACCTACGAAAGCATCATCCTGAGTATTACCAAATGATGTATACCCGGAGTGGGTTTTCAGCGGAAGAACTCAGAGCCAGTCTCCAACCTGATCAAACATTGCTTGAATACACGATTGATAAAGACAAACTCTACTGCTTTGCCTTGACCCGCGACACGCTTGTTTTGCACAGCCAGCGACTGGAACCGGTTTTTTATGAATTGGTTGATGACCTTGTGTCAGGGCTCATTCCCTTTCCTGACAATAGAACAAGCAGCAGGTATGCCATGGCAGCTGCCGAACTGTATCGTTATCTTATTCAACCTTTAGAGAGCCAGTTTAAAGGTAAGAGGCTCCTTATCATTCCGGATCAGGTCATCGGGCTCATTCCATTTGAATCCCTGATCCGTGAATTCCATAATCCAGAACCGGTTGACTTCAGAACACTCGATTACCTGAACCTTCATTATTCAATAGGATATTACTATTCACAGGAACAACTGGCTCACCAGTCATCAGCGAAGAGCAGTCAAACATTTGGAAAGGTCTATGCTTTTGCTCCCTTTACTGATCAAAAATGGAATCTGGAAGGAGGCATTCTGCCAAGGCTGGAGTATTCTGGTGAAGAGATTGACGCAGTGAAGTCCCACTTCATCACCCGAAGGTACAAGGGAGTAAAAGCTACCGAAACAGCTTTCAGGTCTTCAGTTGATAAACAGGCAATCCTCCACTTTTCATCCCACGCGGTGATGGATCCTCTGAAACCTATGACCAGCAAACTGATTTTCCACCCGGCGGCCGACGATTACGAGTTTTTCTTCTTTGAGCTGCTCGGGATCCGGATTCAGTCGCCACTGGTGGTATTGAATGCCTGTAATACCGGCTCCGGCAAAATGGAGCCCGGTGAAGGGGTTCTGAGCATGGCCAGAGGGTTTCAGTATGCCGGTGTCAACTCCATGATTACAACCCTTTGGCCGGTTGAAGATCGTTCGTCGACCCGGATTATGTCGTCCTTTTATAAATATCTTAAGTCTGGTACAAGCAAAACCGAGTCGATGAGACTGGCCAGAATCGATTATCTCAATGAGTGCAAGGTTGCTGAATCCTCACCTTACTTTTGGGCTGCCCATATCGTTCTGGGTGAGGATACTCCCCTCCAATACCGTCCGAATTATCTTGTCTGGATCTGGCTGATTGTAGCTGGCTTATTGCTCAGCGGACTCTTGCTTCTTGTTAAAAAAATATTAGTTTTGCAGTCCAAATCAAAATCAGCGTTTTAGAACAGTTTCACTCGGAAATTTCGGGAATTTTATGAAAGTTTATCAGACGAGTCAGATCAGGAATGTTGCGTTGCTGGGAAACTCTGGTTCCGGCAAAACCACTCTTTCAGAAGCCTTTCTGGCCGACGGAGGTGTCATCAGTCGCAGAGGCGATGTTGGCAGTAAGAATACCGTTTCAGACAATCAGGAAATTGAGCATGAAAGGGGTAACTCTGTGTA